>JAISQS010000588.1 GCA_031274045.1 Planctomycetaceae bacterium
GCTTTGTAAGCTTTGTAAAAAAATATTTCAAATGACATGCCGCTTTTTATAAAGTTCGACAAAATAGTAAATGGCAAAATACATGCCAAAGAAAAAAACAATAAAAAAATTTTTACAAACAATCAAAAAATTCAACATAACAACGTGACATTGCACAAGTTAAAATTCGTTTTTCTGTTTTTATTTTTAGCTCGCAACAAACAAAACGAAACACACGCAAATTTATTCTCGCGGCAAGAGACGAAATTTTATTTTGCAAAAAATATAAAATTGAGTCTGTTTGCGTTTTGGCATTTACAATATGCCCGGTTCTTTGACTTCGATACCTTTTAGAGCCATTTTTAGAGATTCGATGTTTGGTGCGACTTCGAATGCTGTTGCTCTATCGATTTTTTTTGCGAACACTAATCCTTTTAGGCTCATTGTGAAGTCCATCATTCCTTCTGATTCTCCGATTCTTATGGCATCTGATAATTTTGCGTCTTTTTCTTCTAGTATTAGTTTTCGCACTGTTGAGTTGAATAGCATTACTTCGACGGTTGGCACTCGCGACACGCCTTCCATACAAGACGGCAACAATTTTTGAGCAACAATTCCTTTCATGTTGAATGCTAAAGCACTTCTGATTGCTTTGTGCATTGTTGCCGGAAATAGGTCAAGAATACGTCCGATTGTGCTTGGTGCGGAGCTTGCGTGAATAGTTCCGAACACAAGGTGACCGGTTTCTGCGGCGTGAATTGCAGTTTCAAAAGTTTCCCTATCACGCATCTCACCAACAAGCATAACATCAGGGTCTTCCCGAACCGCATGTTTCATCCCGATTCCAAAATCAACAACATCCTGACCAATCTCACGCTGATTGATCAGACACTTGTCTTCCGTGAAAAGAAATTCTATCGGGTCTTCCAACGTCAAAATATGCTTACGATAATGCCGATTGACCCAGTTCAACATTGACGCGATAGTTGTACTTTTGCCCGATCCGGTAACACCCGCAAGCAGAACCATTCCTTGCGAATATTTACAAAGTTCATAAAGCGACGGCGGCAAATGCAACTTCTCAAGGTCTGGAATAAAATTGTTAATACGCCGCGCGACCATTCCAAGATGACCCATCTGTTGCAAAACATTCACACGGAATCGCCAGCCAACTCCGTCAACATCACACGAATGCGAAAAATCCGCACCGCCCGTATCGTTCAATATCTTGCGGTTACGCTCGTCCATAATCGGAAGAATAAGCCGCGTCATCTCTTCGTCGTCTATCGGGCTATGCTTGAGATTCTGGAGTTCGCCTTTAATGCGGATGATAGGCGGACGATCCACCTTGAGATGCAAATCACTGCCGCTCAACTTGACCAACGCCCCGAACAACTTGTCTATCTCGTATTCCTTCTTCTTCTTGACAAATCGTTCCGCCAAATTACTAATATCGTCTGACATTGCTAAATTTCCTGTTAATTGTTCGTTTGTTCATTCGTTTGTTTTGCTAGGGACGGTTCAATGCGAATCGTAAATCGTTATTGTTAATTGCCCGACTTGAATAATTCAAGTAACAGACAAAATCTATCAACACACTTGCCCAAAGTATAAGTTGAAAGTATGAACATGAAAATATGAATATGAACATGAATATTGATCATTACACAACAATTGATCATTCATATCAAGTTCATTTATATCATTCAATTTCAACACGCACCAAAAAACACAAATCACCCGTAGCCCAAAAAGCCGTGCAATTCTACAAACCGCTCATCATTAGTCAAGTGGAGTCCACAATACATTTCAATCGTCACCGCAACAGCAACTTTCAACAGCATAATATCCAATTCTCCCCCTATTGATCTTTTGTGAAACGTGTATAGACTTATCGCCTGTTTTTTCATACGTACTGTTTTTGTGCTTGTTTTATTGGGGTGAGACGCACTCGGTGTGCAATCGGTGTGCAATAAAAGCTCTTGATTGCAAGGCGTGAAAGTTGCCTGTTCCAGTCGTTTTTTGCGGTTGAATGCCGCCGAGTAAACTGGCGAACAAGACCCGTGATCACGAACGAAGATCGATTGCAAGCAGTCAAAAATTTGCGTAGGAAGATGCTGTTGGTGTTTTTTGTACGACAAATACGATAGAGTATTTTGATGCATAATATACCGGCGGCAATTCAATTTTCGTATCGCTAAGTTGGCATTCGCCCAACAAATCGCGGCTATGGTGATGGTGAATTTACCGCCTACGTCTGGTACGGTACAACATCACGCATTAACAACATTTTCACAAAGAAATATAAAATGAATTACGATAAAAAAGTATTTGGGCAAATTGAAAATTTGCATGATTCAAATGGAGTGATCCTTGCGAACCGGTATCGGGGTTGGGATTCAGTGGTGTTGGTTTTGTTTGGCAGACTTGGGGTTGTTGTTGGTTGTGTGTTGTGTTTGTTGATGTTGTGTTGCTCTGTCGGCTGCAACAAAGCGGCACAAGGTAACGCCGCAGGCAAAGCACCCGAACCGCCTGAGGTTATTGTTGACAAAGTCGCGGAGGAAGACGTGCAGTTGTACGTCTACGCGTCCGGCGAAACTACTCCTTACAAGTCTGTCGATATTCGCGTCCGCGTGCCGGGTTATTTGATGAAATACTTTTGCTCACACGGCGAAATTGTAAATCAAGGCAGCAAAATTGCCCTGATCGAACAAGAACAATATAAGTACGAACTAAACAGCAGAAAACAAGACCTCATAATCGCAGAACAAAGAGCAACACAAGCAAAAACCGACTACGAAAGAGATATACCGCTCGGTCAACAAGGTGTCAAAACACCGGAAGAAATACTACAAAGAAAGACGGAATATAACACGGCGGTTGCGAATGTTGAGCGTTGCAAGGTTGCCATCCAGCAAGCCGAATTGAATTTGCAATACACCGAGATAACCGCTCCGATTACTGGCAAAACATCACAACACCTCGTCGATGAAAATAACTTCATCAGTCCGGGTACAGCAGAATCAAAAATACTCTCCATCAGACAATTCGACCCGATATATGTCGACTTCACTTTGAGCGATACTGATTTCACCGACCTAAAAGAAAGGATGGGATATCGCGATGCCTTTGATAAGTTGGAATTGAAATCTACACCAGCAAACGACAACAAAATAAACAACACAAAAAACAATAAGACCGCCAATTCGGAATCAAACGACAACAACGCAGAATATTTGGGATACGCAGGCGGTTCTTTTGAAATGACACTCACGTCATCATCCGACGCAATCCCAAGCTCGTTTCTCCCAACAAAAGGCACCATCAAAGGCGCAATCAGCAACCAAATCCAAACAAGAACCGGACAAGTAACAATACGCGGCGAAATGCGCAACCCGCTAATAAACGTCAACAATAACCCCGATTACTTGATCTATCCGGGGCAAATTTGCCGAGTGCGGATTCCATACGACACAATCAAAGACGCTATTCTGATCAACGAAGAGGCATTGCAAACTGACCTTGATACTAAGTACGTGTTTGTTGTTCGGAAGGGGATGTACACGCCGCCGCTGCCGCCGGGCACCAAAGAAACTGATAACACAGCCGCAAGATCATACGAAACGGATTTAGCATTCAGGCAAGATGTCAAGATTGGTCGGTTGTTGGAGAATCAGAGACGTATTATTTTGTCGGGGTTGAAGCCGGGTGATCGTTATGTTGTCAAAGGAGTACAACGGGCAAGACACGGTTCGCCGGTAACGCCGGTCGAGATAAGTGACTTCAACGAACGACGAGCCGCCATCGAAGCCAACCCAAACGCAGCCATTCCAGCTCCCGCCCAAAAAGACAACAAGCAAAAAACATCAGAGAACAATCCGGAAAACAAAACCAATAACGACACGCCAAAAAACGAATGAGACTTTGATTGACATATAATTTTTAACACGTGAAAATGCCTGTTTGTTGAGAATACGAACCAGACGAAAAATACGAGACGACGAAAAAGTAATTGCCAAAAATTATTTTTAACGCGAAATACACGAAAATACAAAATACGCGAAATTTTAATAAACACGTTTTTTTAATAAACACCTTTTAAAAATCACTTTCGCGAATTTCGTTTTTTTGCGTGGTTCGCGTTAAAAAATTATTTCGTTATGTTTCGTATATTTTGGTTGTTTCGTATTCTCAAAAAAATATCTGAAAAGATGTGAGATATAACGAAGGCGTTGGAGTATTGATAAAATTTGAAATTGAAAGATGACCTCGCAATCAGAAGATCAATCGAAAAAGCCTAAAAATTCGTTTGACCGAAACGAAGTTTGGTTTTTTGTTGTGATGAGTTTTTTTTGTTTTGTTGGGTTGGTTGTTTTGTATTTTGTGCATCCGTCTGAATATTCGTTTATGCCGCGATGTCCGTTTAATCTTTTGACGGGAATGTATTGTCCGGGTTGCGGCTCAATGCGTGCGGCGCATTATTTGTTGCATCAAAATTTTTCGGCATCGTTTCGTCATCATCCGTTTTTTGTACCGTTCATCATCACTGTTCTTTTTTTCTACGTCAAAAGGGCGTACGAATTGTGCCGCAACAAGACAGTTTCGTTTAAGTATGAGCTGTTGTTTTGCAAGATCATTTTGTGCTTTGTTGTTATTTTTTTTATTGTTCGCAATATTCCTGTTTCGTCGTTGGATTGGATGCGTCCACCGAAAACGATTGTTCAAGCAGAACAATAATACGCGATAATACGCGGCGTATATTTTGGACAACCTTTATCAAAAATTAAATTATGAACTGTTCACGGTGTGGAGTTGTTTTGCCGGACGATGCGAAGTTTTGTACTAATTGTGGTAATCCTGCGGCGGCGGATTCGTTGCAGCCTTCAAGCTCTTCATACGGTTCAGCACCGCGTGACTACGCTCCACAACACTATAATCGGCAGTCCGATATTCCTGACTATTTGGTTTGGTCAATTATTACAACAATATTCTGTCAACCTTTCGGAATCGCTGCGATTGTATTTTCCGTGTTGACAATGTCAGACAAAGAACACGGACGCTTTGACTCGGCAATAAAGAACTCCAAAATGGCTCGAACGATGGTTAATACCGGTTTGATTCTTGTTGGGGTGCTTGTTCTTATCTATGTGGTTATTGTTGCGGTTGTGCTGATTGCGGGTGCGGTTGCGCAAATGAATAATTAAAAGAATCCGTATAACGTCAGTTTGTTCTGCTGTGTGTTGCGCGGAACTGATTTTTTAACATTTAACATAAGTGAGTTTAAAATGAACTGTTCACTGTGTGGAGTTGTTTTGCCGGACGATGCGAAGTTTTGTGTTAATTGTGGTAATCCTGCGGCGGCGGATTCGCCGCAGTCTCCAAACTCTTCATGCGAATCAGCACCACGCGACTGCGATCCGCAATATTGTAACCGGCAGTCTGAGTCTGATGTTCCAGACTATCTGGTCTGGTCAATTTTCACAACTATATTATGTCAACCTTTCGGAATCGCTGCAATTGTATTTTCCGTATTGACGATGTTAGACAAAGATCGCGGACGCTACGATTCGGCAATAAGGAACTCCCAAAGAGCCAGAACAATGGTTAACACCGGTTTGATTCTCGCGATTGTATTTGTGATTGTGTTGTTGATTGGGCGGACGATTATTTGGTACAAGATGATGCCGAATGAACATGATCGCATTTTTAATGGAATACGAAGAGAAAATATGCTGGTGCCGCCGATCCCGATTCCATCTAAACCGATGTTCTATAACTCGCTGCCTCCTGAACCGATTACAACAATTGACACGCATAATTGGCTCGAAAAGGGTTTGGGAGAAATCTTCCAATTGCGGATCAACAACCACAAAAATCCGGCTCTCTTTGATTCAATTAACATTAAAATAACTGTTCGCGTCCATAATAAAGACAACAAAAAATTCGACAATGTCTTCGCAACAAAATCAGAAAAAATACGTGCGATCATTTATGATGTCCTGCGGGAAGCAGCCCCTAAAGAAATAGATTCGCCGACAATGTCCTCAATAAGACAAAAAATCATGGAACAAATCAACGAAGAATTACAACTCCCTATCATCAAAGACGTACTTTGCACCGAAATAAGTACAAGTACGAGTTAGAAACAAGATACGTTTTGAGGTTCTGGTCAATAGTAGCCCGTGAATCCCTCACAAACATAACACCAAACTTTTTTTGGCACACAGATGACGCACAGATTATCAGGATTTGCGCAGATTTTTTATAAATGCCTGTTTTACTTCATCTGCGAATATCTTTAAAATCTGCGTTATCTGCGTGCTAAAAAAGGTTAAGGTTGATTAGAGCGGATATTTCGCTGATATATTACTGATTTTTTAACATTTAACATTTAACATTTAACACAATTGAGCTTAAAATGAACTGTTCACGATGTGGTACGATTTTACAGGATAATGTAGTATTTTGTCCTAATTGCGGTAACATGAATCCTGCTGTTCAGACACCGGTGCAGGTGATTTACTCACCGCAAGGAACTTATGCCCCGCCGCCGCAAAAGATTCAAGACTATTTGATTTGGTCAATTCTCTCGACGTTGTGTTGTTGTCTTCCGTTGGGAATTGCCGCGATAGTTTATTCTGTTCAGAGCAAATCCGCGTTTGCTGCCGGACAGTATGAGCTTGCTGCCAAACATGCCAATACTGCGTTTTATTGTAATTTGATTAGCCTGATAGTTGGTCTCATCGGCAATGCGATTGTCGTTGTCATGCAAATTATCGCAGTGAGTCAACAAAACGGCGTTAACTTAAACTTATAACCAATTTACTTTGATCAAAAAATGATACATCGTTGTCAATTTTGTGATGCGGAAATCGCCGTGACGGATGGGGCGGTCGTTCCTAGTGCGGCAATGTCAGTCGCTCTTGCAAGAGGATACTCGCCGACGTTTTGTCCTAATTGGTCGGTGATGTCGCAGCGTGCGGCGGCGGAAATGGAGCGGGAACGAGCGATTCGTATCGATGCGGTTCCTGTGACAGATGACAACATTTTGTCCAGATGGAATAAACGGATAAGTGAACAAGTAACTGACTGGCGATTTTGCAATGTTTGTTTTTCGACTTTGTTGCCTTATTTGCCGCCTCGTCCGGTTTATCCTTCGGAACAAGTTGCTCTTGAATCGTGGGACAGTTTGAAGTTTGTTCTTCCGGTCAATTGTTCGATTTGGGCGATTGTGGCGGGTTATCTTGGTTTATTTGCGGTTTTAATTTTTCCGGCTCCGCTTGCTTTGATTTTCGGCTGTATTGCGCTTAGAAATATCAACGCACACAAAGATCAAAAACTCGGCGGAAGAGGTCGGGCAATTTTCGGGATTGTGATGGGATTGCTTTTTAGTATTCCGTTAATTTTAATTCTTGTGTCAATTTTGTTTGGCGGAGGGTAATATATACTTTTTACACTTGAAAATTCCCATTACTATCGCAATCAAAATGATATTGTTATCGGCAATGAGTCTTTGCCAATTCGTAACTGGTGACCAACTTCCCCATCCCTTAATAACCAACGAATCTCCCCCATTACGCACCCTTATCCCCTTATTCGTTAATTATAAAGTTCACGATCAAATTTGAGGTGAATTGAACCAAATGTAGCGATGTGCTTTGCCTTTTGGCGATTCGAAATTGAATGTAGAGACGCAATGCATTGTGTCTCTACTCAAACAATAAGGGGATAAGGGCGCGTGGCGGGGAGCTTCATTGTTATTAAGGGAGAGGAAATTGGTTACCTGTTGCGAATCGATTAAGACTCAGGATTGGTTGTACAAATTTTCACTGTAAATTTATAAAAGAGGAAATTTCAAGTGTAAAAAGTATATCAGCGAACTATCCGTTCTAATCAACCTTTACCTTTTTTGACACGCAGATAACGCAGATTTTAAAGATATGCGCGGAGAAAGAAGAACGGCATTTATAAAAAAATCTGCGCAAATCCTGATAATCCGTGTTATCTGCGTGCTAAAAAAGGTTCGTTTCACTACCGCGTTGCTAATTTTCACTGATATATTTCTTTTGGGAAAGTTATTTATTCCGGCAAAGGTTTACCTTTTGTTTCTGGTCCGAGCCATGTGATTATTATTCCAAAAACGAATGTTATTGACATTGCCATTCCGGCGTATCGTATTGGTTCCGGCGAGTCGTGAAAAACGTAACTTGTGAGTAGTCCCAATCCCATCGGTCCTGTTGCGGCAATAAAACGTCCGATGTTGTAGCAAAAGGAAACTGCCGTACTTCGCAAATGAGTCGGAAACAACTCAGGAAAATAAATCGCATAACCGCCAAATAACGACAACACACAGAACCCAAGCAACGGTGTCATCCAAAGAACCTCCGTCGGCGTATCCATCAACAAAAAAACCACACACGTCATCAAAAGAGACACAGCAAAAAATATCGTAAACGCCGGTCGCCTGCCAAGCCGCTCCGATACTATCGTTATCGCCAACGTCCCAAACATTGCCCCAAGATTAAACAGAAGAGAAGTAATACTACCCCAAAATCCAACATAACCACTAATCCGCTTGTCTCGCTCCGAAATCTGATTTGCAAGATTTGAGAAAGTCTCCGCGTCTTTTTTCAACGGATCAACAGAAAGAATCAAATCACGCCGCCGACGCTCCTCGACAGTTTGAATTTTCCGCTTACCGCTCGGCGATTCTTTGTCCAATACGTCAAGAACTTTTGTCCGGCTCAAATCGACCAAACGATTCGGCGACTCGTCAAAAATCTCGCGAACCGCCAGAAAAATAGCACCCGGATCATTCGTTTTGGGATGGACATCAATAAAACTTTGCAACGTTATCTTCTTCTCTTGGGCAATTGGCAAAAATTCATTCGGAGACGCAACAAGCATCCGAACGAATTCAAAATCAACTTTCTCAACGTCACCTGTATTGCGTATCTCTTGATTTTGTGTGTTGCGAAATGCAGTCCGCGTCAAATCAACACTGAAAAAAGCAATCCCCCAAAGACCAATAACTCCACAAGTCGCCAGAAGCATTCCGATAATAATGTTGTAACGCCAGCGCGGATTGCAGAAAAGATCGCTCAAAGAACCGGCTTTTTTGACACCGCCGGACGCGACTGCTTGCTTCCATTTGTCAGGCTCTTCCAATCGCCGCATTACCGCAACCGCTAAAAAAGCAGGAAGAAACCCAATAAAAAATATTGCCCGCCAAATCGGAAACCCGCTGAAAATATTAAAATGTTGGTCTAAGAATGTCAGGAAGATCAGAAGAACCGCCGCACTGCAATTGCAAAACGCCGCGACAATTTGCAACATCCCGAGTGATTTTGCTCTTGCCCGATCCGGCATTGTCTCCGCAAGCAAAGTCACGCCCGCCGCAAATTGACCGCCAACTCCCATCCCCGTCAAAAAACGATAAATGAGAAAATCCCACCAACTCGTCGCCATACCACACAAACCAGTAAACGCAGCATAAACTAAAATTGTCATAATCATAACTTTGGCTCGCCCGAACTTGTCGCCCATTATCCCAAAAAGAATCCCGCCAACAGCCCAGCCAATCAACATCAATGAAGTCGCATAACCACCCATCGCAACAACACGAGCATCAGTCGTATCAAGCCCCATCAAATCCGCCAATGCAGGATTGCGAACAAGATTAAATATCTGCTGGTCAAATGTATCAAAACCCCAGCCAAGACAACATACCACAAAAACAAACCAATGATAGCGAGTCAATAATTTGTACCAAGATGTATTGTTAGAAGAATTCATTTTTCAAGTTAAAGGTTAAAAGGTTGTTAATATTTGAGGCTCATTTACGTTTTCAATTTGATAATGTGAATCGGACAATTGACACATCACCACGAAAAACAATAGAGCAAAATCTCAAGAGCAAGCAACTTAAGTTTTCTAACTTGCCCGCGTACAATCCAAATCCGAGCAGATATTATACAGACAGATCAAACCAAACCAAGTAAGCCGGCACAAAAAAAACAAGCCAACAGAATGTGGTTGATTACCTTATGTGTCGGAATTTCTATCACCCAAAATCAAAAAACGTTGACATTGTAGGGGCGAGGCTTGCCCTTGTCCCAAAGGTGCGGGAAATGCGTTGGAGATCGTAAGGTGGTCAACGTAAGGTGGTCAACGTAAGGTGGGCAACCGACTGCCAGGCGGTTGCGTCGGCGCAAGCCGACAATTGCCGCGAAGCGGCGGCGGACTGGAACGCGGGCGTCCCGCCCGCCTCTGTGTGTAATAGCACCAAAAAAGTTTGAACGGAACGCCAAAACGTGTCGGCAAACGTAAGGTGGGCAACCGACTGCCAGGCGGTTGCGTC
>JAISQS010000690.1 GCA_031274045.1 Planctomycetaceae bacterium
TCCTTTTTTTTGAGATACGAACCAAACAAAAAATACAAAACAAACGAAATAATCTGTTCGTTATCGACAGGGGCTTGACCTTGTTATACCACACAAGTTCGCCGCGTAGCGGCGACGGTCTGGTACGCGGGTGTACCGCCCGCCTCTGTGGGGAATAGAACCAAACAAGTTGGAACTGAACACCAAGACGGTTTGGTAAATGTCCTCCAACACGTTTTGGTGTTCCTTCCAAACTTATTCGGTTTCCTAATGCACTTGGGCGGGCGGGACGCCCGCGTTCCAGTCCGCGCCGCTTTGCGGCAATTGTCGGCTGCGCCGACGGGAACGATTTGGTATACCAACACGTTTCCCGCCCCATTGGGACGAGGGCAAGCCTCGCCCCTACAACGTCAGCGTTTTTTGGTTTGGGGCGATAGAAATTCCGGTGCGTTTTCTTTCCGTTGGTAATATGAATTTTTTTATTTATTTTGTTTATGTCTTTGTCAAAGTTTCCTGTTGTTTTTATTTCTCCTTTGGGTCATCCTTATCTTGTTTTTTCTGATGGAGAGGATTCTGTTGAGGGTGAGTTGCCGTCGGCTGGTTTGTTGTCGTCAACTGTAGTTGATCGGATTGTTGCGGTGTTTTCGGAGCAGCTCTCTGACAAAACGCCGGCGTTTATTCGCGGTATATTGCATTTGGCGACGGTTGAGTTGGAGACGTTGTTGCCGGATGATCTTTCGTTCTTGCGTAGTTTTGGGCAACTTTATTTGACTCGGTTTTGTCATTTGACGGAGTTGGGCAATGCCGGTGTTGGTGCGATTCATTTGTTGCCGGAAGTTGTTCCTTTGTCGTCTGGTGAATTTGAGTTCTTCTTGTTAAATCTTCCGCCGGTTGCGGGTGCTGAGTATTTGTCAATTGAGGTTTTGCTGGAGTGGTGGCGTTTGATTGATGGTTATGTTCATGATCAAATTGCGTCGTATTCGGGTGGTGCAGTTGAGTGGATTACTAAGCAGAATCCGCTTTGGCGGACGGTGGGTCGGGTGACGTTTCATTTGGCGGAGAACAAGAAGGACGACGCTCGCCCGTTTGCGTTCATGGCAACATACACCGACAAAGCTGCCAACAGTGCAAAGACTGTCCAGCTCCCTTTGAGCAAGGCGTTGACCGAATATGCTTCTTTGAAGGACAAGAAATCAATGCTCCGGTTATTGCAACCGATAAACAATGCTGCGGAGAAGTGTGATTGGGTGCAGGCAATGGTTGACGATCAATCTATTTATCAACCGCGTGCGTGGACTCCCAAACAAGCTCATCAATTTCTACAAGATGTTCCTTTGCTTGAGTCGTCTGGTTTAATTGTTCGGGTTCCTGACTGGTGGAAGAGCCGCCGCAATTCGCGACCTCAAATCCGCGTAGACATCAACACAAAAGATAAGACGCAAAAGTTGGGAGTCGGTTCTTTGTTATCGTTTAATATTTCGACGGTGTTGAATGATGAGTTGTTGACGGAGTCGGAGTTGTTGGAGTTGATGAATTCTGAGGGTTCGCTTGTTCGGCTTCGGGGTCAATGGGTTGAGGTTGATCGTGAGAAGTTGGGTGCGGCGTTGGCACATTGGGATTCGGTTAGGCGGCTTGTTCGAGAGGAGGGGTTATCTTTTTATGAGGGGATGCGTTTGTTGTCGGGTTTGCCGGTTGATGGCAATTTGGATTCTTTGAACAAGGAGTCGCAATTCCGTGAGTGGTCTGATGTGGTGCCGGTTGGTGAATTTGCCGAGATGCTTACGGCGGTGCGCGACCCCGCAAATTCTAACATTATCCGTTTCGACAAAATCGGACTGAATGCGACGCTTCGTCCGTATCAGGAGGTTGGAGTTCGTTGGTTGAGTTTGATGTCTCAACTTGGACTTGGTGCGTGTTTAGCTGATGATATGGGATTGGGCAAGACGATTCAGGTGATTGCGTTGTTGCTTTATTTTAAGCATCAAGCAGACTTGGCGGGTGTTGATGGTGGTCAAATTGACGGAGTTGTCAAGAAAGTTATCAAGAAGACCGGCGCAACGAATAATCAAACGAACAATGCTCTTTTGGTTGTTCCGGCATCTTTGTTGGGTAATTGGGAGTCGGAGGTTAAGAAGTTTGCTTCGGGGTTATCATTTTTCGTTGCGCATTCTAGTGGGGGTGGTGTTTCGGAGCCTGTTGATGTTGGCGGGATTGATCTTGTTGTTACGACTTATGGTATGGTTGAGCGGTTGGATTGGATTCAATCGGGTCGGTGGCGTTTGGTTATTTTGGACGAGGCGCAAGCGATCAAGAATGCCGGTTCGCGTCAATCTCGCGCGGTTAAGCGGTTGCAATCTTCCAGCCGGATAATTCTGACGGGTACTCCTGTTGAGAATCGGTTATCTGATTTGTGGTCTTTGTTTGATTTTCTTAATCCGGGTTTGTTGGGTACGGCGGCATCGTTTTCTCGTTTTGTCAAATCGTTATCGAAGGAACGTGAGCGGGCGAATTATGCTCCTTTGCGGCGTTTGACTCAACCATATATTTTGCGTCGGTTGAAGACGGACAAGAGTATAATTTCGGATTTGCCGGACAAGGTTGAGGTGACGGCGTGGTGTGGGTTGAGCAAGCGGCAGGCGATGTTGTATTCTCAAACTGTTGCGAAGTTGAAGGAGGAGTTGGATGCGGTTGGAGAGAGTGATCGTGGTGGGATTGGGCGTCGTGGTTTGGTGTTGTCTTATTTGATGCAGTTTAAGCAGATTTGTAATCATCCGTCGCAATGGCTTGGTGATGGTGGTTTTGATTTATCGGAGAGTGGGAAGTTTGACCGGTTGCGTGTGATTTGTGAGGAGATAGCGTCGCGGCAAGAGAAGGTGTTGGTGTTTACGCAATTCAGGGAGATAACGGTTCCTCTTGCGGAGTTATTGCAAAAGGTGTTTCGTCGTTCGGGGTTGATATTGGATGGCGGTACTCCGATCAAGAAGCGTCGTGAGATGGTGGAGGCGTTTCAGATGGAGTCTGGTTCTCCGTTTTTTATTCTGTCGTTGCGGGCTGGCGGGACGGGTTTGAATTTGACGGCGGCATCGCAAGTGGTGCATTTTGACAGATGGTGGAATCCGGCGGTTGAGAATCAGGCAACAGACAGAGCGTTTAGAATTGGTCAAAAAAAGAATGTTCTTGTGCACAAATTCGTCTGTCGGGGAACGATTGAGGAGCGGATTGATGAGATGATTGAGAGCAAAAAGAGTCTGGCAAAAGACGTGATCAAAGACTCCTCAAACGATAACGGCGAATCACTAATAACAGAAATGACCAACGAACAAATCCTACAAATGGTATCACTAGACATAAACAAAACACAAGATACATAAACCACAAAAAAAGACCTAACGTTCACGAGATCGTGGGTGGATGAAAAATACACGGGAAAACGATAGTCCGCAACGTAACCGACAATTGCCGCGAAGCGGCGCGGACTGGAACGCGTGCGGGATGCCCGCCTCTGTGCATTAGGAAACCGAACGAGTTTGAACTGGATGCCAAAACGGATTGACAAACGTAAGGTGGGCAACCGACCGCAAGGCGGCAACGTAAGGTGGGTAACCGACCGCTGGGCGGTTACGTTTTCGGCGAGCGGAGCAAGCCGAAAACAGTGGGGGCGGAACACGCATCGGTAAAACCAAAACGCCCAAAACGTATGGCGTTTTGGTTTTACCAATGCGTTTTGGCGATCCAGTTGTCGGCTTGCGCCGACGCAACCGCCTGGCAGTCGGTTGCCCACCTCACGTTGCCGGTACGTGTTGGCGATCCAGTTGTCGGCTTGCGCCGACGTTATTCACCAAGAAAGCCCGGCGGTCGGTTACCCACCTTACGTTCGCCAATCCGTTTTGGCGTTCAGTTCAAACTTGTTTGGTTCTATTACGCACAGAGGCGGGCGGGATGCCTGCGTTCCAGTCCCTTTCCGCTACGCGGAAAATTTTTTTCCTTGCCGGGTAGCGGAAATTTTTTTATGTGTGTTTGCTTTATTGTTTCATCAGATTTTTTACGTCAAAGAATTTTGTGATGAATTCTGTGATGATGTTTTGTATGTTTGTTATTTTGCCGGTCAAATCTATCAATGATGTTATATTTTGTTTGATTTCCGGCGGGGCTTCTTTGGCGGGGTTATTTATATTTGCGCCTATTCCGATGACGGCGGTTTTGGGTGTTGGTGATTCGATCAATATTCCTGCAATTTTTTTGTTGTTGACATAAACGTCGTTGGGATATTTTAGATTTATGTTGTCTTGCGGCGGAATATACTTTCGCAAAACTTCCAACAACATCCGCCCAACTCGCGGCGATACCTCAGGCAAAAAATTTCGATCCGCCGGAAAATAATCAGAACATAACTCAACCCCTATCGACATCATCAAACAACCCTTCTCACTCCACCATTTTTTGTTGCCGCGACCGCGTCCCGATGTCTGGTTTGCCGCAACAATCAGAACGGGAAACTTGGTCAACGGCGCAATAACAAGCTCTTTGGCTCGATCACTTGTTGAAGAAATTAAGTCATGGTATTCGTAGGTGCAAATTGGGATAATATCTTGCAACTCAATATGTTCTAATTCGTAATTAAACATTTTGAAATCAAAAAAATTTGAAAAAAATTAAAAACTCGTCTTGACTCAAATCGTGAAATACCTTATTTACCGCATTAGTAATTTGACCGCCGCGTTCGACCCGCCACAAATTCGGTACACACCCTCGTCATATCAGTCAACTTTTAAAATGTGTTTTTTTTAGAGAATACAAAACAAACAAAATAGACCAAACAAACGAAATTTTGCTACTAACTCTTTTCAACAACTTCCAATACTTGTATTTTTTCGTCTGATTCGCATCTCAAAAAAAAATTAAAATTGGTTACCAAAAAATATGCAGCGGCTTTTTTTGTTAAATAATCAAATCCGGTTATACGTGAGATTCCTGAATATTGTTATTGTGTTATTCGGTGCGGTGATTTTCTGTACGGAGGTAAACTCACAGACAACCGGCGGGGCAAAACTGTATAACTATTCCGGCTCGCTTGCCGCACTCGATACAAATTTGACCGCGACCGCTGATTATAACCCGACAGCCAACCCAACAATATCTACCACACTACCAACATCGCCAACATCACCAACATCGCTATCAAACTACGGAACAACAGACAACGCTTTATTCGTTGCGCAAAATAACACGCCCGCTCCGCTCGACACAACCGGCACTTTTCCCGACTTGACATACGCCGCAAATTCGACAACTCCTTCCGCCGCATTATCACAACCTTACTCGCAACAATTTGACCCTTACGCAATTATTGATCCGCTAAATCCAACCGCAAACGCAACAAATACATCAACAACTATCGCCGGAAACTCCGGCGTTTATAGCGGAACAACTTCAAACGGTTACTTTGATAACTTCTTCCCCGAAACGATGACAACAATGAAAAAGTTTCGTGAAGCGACTCATGTTGCCTATTTATTATTGCCGCGAGGCAGCAAGGAAAATGTCAAAACATTCGGAATGCAGGAGTTGGATTTGCGAATGCAATTTGCGATTCCTTGCCGGTTTGTGCCGGATTATCAAAACGGCGCAAGCAGTACCGGTTCAATTTACATCGCGCCCGGCGGTAGTTTATATTGGTGGGACGGACCCGGCGTAACGGATGTCAACCCGAATGGTTTTGCGACTTATATTGATGTTGGGATGAAGCCGCAGATAACGGAATTTTTTTCGCTCGAATCGTGGTTTCGGTTTGGCGCGTACGCGGACTTCAAAAAGATCAACTCGGACGCTTTACGCTATCAAGGTGAAATTGTCGGCAACTTAAAAATATCAACAGAATTTCAAATTATCGCGGGGGCAAAATATTGGGATCGGCAACGTTACAAATTACTCCCTGTTATCGGATTCGCATGGATGCCGCGAGATGATTGGACTTTTTACCTTGTATTTCCAAAGCCGAAAATCACAAAGCGAGTTTGGACAGACGGAAGAACAACTGTCTGGGCTTACGTACAAGGCGAATTGGGCGGCGAAAGTTGGCTCTGGCAAAACACCGGAAAAACAGATTACAACGACATAAGATTCACTTCAGGTCTAGACTTCCAATGGAACAACCAAATCAACGGATTCGTCGAAATCGGCGGAAGTTTTAACCGCGAATTATATTCGCAAAACACAAAATGGCTCGAACCGAGATCTGTGTTTTATTTTAAATTAGGTTTTGATTTTTAAACTGATTGTACTCAAAATTTCGCCTATCATTGCAGGTTTATTGTGCGGCAAAATTACGAGCATGAACGATTAACAACGTAAAATTTTTTCAGCAAAAAAATGAAGCGATTGACATTGAATTTTTTATTTATTGGTTCCGTGTTGTTCTGTTTGGTTATGGACAATTTCGCGGCGGATGATGTTTATATTCCGGGCGGGTCGCCTTATCCGAGTGAATCCGACACCGGTTCTTTTTCGCGAATTAACACGTTGCCCGAAGTGTTAATTGACAGCAACAAGTATATTGATTCGTCTTACGCAGTGCAATTTACATCTGCGGAAAATGATGATACCGGCGACAGTATTTATTTGTCAAATTTGTCTTCTCCAAAAAAACGGAACGGTATATTTCAAAAGTTTAGTGCCTCTTCTTCTTGGATACCGACTGGCGGTGATGGCGGATTGGGGCTGCTTCAATCTGATTTGTCAATGGTTTTTGCGTTTCCGTTGCCGACGGTAAAATCGCCGTTCTTGATAACGCCGTCGTTTCGTCATAGTTCATTTGACCGTAAAAATTCATCGACGTTGGATTTTTATAGTGCTGGGGTTGATTTTCGTTGGTTGTTTCCGCTTGTTGAGAAGAAGTTTACTTTGGATATTTCCGGTGCGGCGATATATAACGGGAATTTTCACGGCGAGACCAAAGACGCGATGCGTTATCCGGCACATATCGCGGCAATTTGGAATTTTAATCCGCGAATGCAACTCATATTCGGTGCGGCGTTCCTTGATCGTGTTGACGAGTATAATTGGCTGCCTATTGGCGGTCTGATTTGGACTCCTAATTCGGATTTGAATATTGAGCTTCTTTTTCCGCGTGCAAAAATCGCGAGACGTTTAAGTTGTTTTGATCAATCAAGCTCAATGTTCCAAGAAAAATTTTCCGGTTGGGTTTATGCCGCGTTTGAATTTAGCGGCGGCGAATGGATGTACGCACAAGGAGGAACATCGCGAATTGTGAACTATAGAGATTGTAGATTCATACTCGGATACGAACACAAAAATTTCAAAAATATGACTCTCGGATTGGAAACCGGATGTGTTGTGGGTCGAGAGTTTAAGGCAGCCGGTTTGCCGAAAGATACGCCCGATACGGGATTCTTTGTCAGATTACGAATCGTGTTATAGCGATAGTCTCAACGAATTTTACAGTACGCTACGTATATGAATTTTGGCGGAATAGATCGTTTTGTTTTGGGTACAATTTTTTTGTCTTTATTATTTGGTTGTATTGGTTGTGGTACGACTAAGTGGAGTGACACTGCGCGTACCGGTACCGAACAACTTTTGATCAGTGACGCTATTGACAGTGCGGTTGGCAAAATAAATTTTCGTCCGCTCGGTGATCGTCGGGTTTATCTCAAAACGGACGCAATCGAGACAGTTACCGACAATAAATATTTGACGATGGCATTGCGTCAACATCTTGCGACAAGCGGCGGTATTTTGTGCGACAAAGAGAGTGATGCGGATTATATTATTGATGTTCGTGCGGGTGCGGTTGGGACGGATCGTGATGATCTTTTGGTTGGAATACCGGCGTTGTCGGTGCCGACGATTCCGAATGCTCCGTTTTCCGGTTCGGTAATTCCTGAAGTCCCGTTCATACGGAGGACAAAACAGATCGGTGTCGCAAAAATTGCCGTGTTCGCATACAACAAAGAGACCGGACGACCCATCTGGGCTTCCGGCAACAGCAAAAGTGAAAGCAGCGCGAAAAACCTTTGGTTTGCCGGAACAGGTCCTTTCACTTACGGCACAATATACGACGAAACAACTTTCGCCGGTCACTCAATGCCCGTCTTATTGCAACGTAAAAAGGATAAGAAAAAAGATTCTTTCGCTGATCAAACAAGATATTTCAGAGAACTGCCAAATGAACCGTCATTGAAAGACAAACCACAAGCCAAATCCGCCCCAACTCCTTCCGAACCAATCACACCGCCGCAAACAAATAAAATGCCGCCGCCACCGCCGCCATTGCCAAACACAAACACTCCGCAAATCCCAATACCAACCCTACAAATTCCACTGCCGATAACCACAACACAAAAAACAGAATCGACATTGCCAATAAAGCCGCCAATACTACAAACAACCTACCAAAACGAATCACCACAACAAGAAAATGAACTCAACACAACGAATACGACAGATGACATAAGATAGACAGTCACATCGCCGCAACCAATAAAAACATCAATCCGATAAAAACATCAAGGCGGTTTTCGTTGCGCTAATTCAATCAACAATTTTGCCGTGAAGCGGCTATTTTATACATTTAACTTTATGTCAAAAATACGTGCGGTTGCGTTTGATATGGACGGCTTGATGTTTGATACGGAATCGGTTTATTGGAAGTCGGCATCGGCGTTGTTGGGTCGGCGTGGTGATGAGTATACGGATGATTTGTGCAATTCTGTTATGGGTTGTCCGCCGCAATATTGTTTTGAGTTGTTCAAAAAAACGTTTTCGTATTCGGAGAGTTGGCAAGAGTTGCAAAAAGAGTCGGAGGAGCTTTTTCTTGAGTTTCTCAAGGAGGGTTTTTCGGCGATGCCGGGTCTTTTTGAGTTGTTGGATTTCCTTGAGTTGCGTGCGGTGTCGAAGTGTATTTGTACGAGTAGTTCGCGTCGTGTTGTGAGTGCGGTGTTGTCATCTTATGGGGTTGAGGGGCGGTTTGAGTTTGTGTTGACGGCGGAGGATATTGTGAGGGGTAAACCGGAGCCGGAGATATACTTGAAGGCGGCGGCAAATTTCGGAATAAAATCTGATGAGTTGTTGGTGCTGGAGGATAGTGTTGCCGGTTGTAATGCGGCTTACGCGTCGAATGCGTTTCCGGTTGTCGTACTAGCCGAACACAATAAATCCGGCAACTTTGAGAACGCAAAATTGATCGTAAACTCACTAAACGCACCGGAAATTTTCAACTTGTTCAAATAACCCGCAACAGCGCAACCACAACAAAATAAAAACGCGAGAGTTGTTTTTTTGAGATACGAAACAGACGAAAAAATACAAAATACAACGAAAAAAGTTGATAACAAAATTTCGTTTGTTTTGCATATTTTGTTTATTTCGTATTCTCAAAAAAAATTATAATTAAAAAAAATTTGGAGAAATTGTTATGAAGAGATTTGTTATGTTTGGAGTTTTTGTGGTTCTTGTTTTGGCGGTTTTTGCTGATGTTTTTTCTGGTGAGCCGTCGTTTAGAAAAATTACGTT
>JAISQS010000694.1 GCA_031274045.1 Planctomycetaceae bacterium
TCAACACCTCCGGTGTTGTTCCAATCCAAACCGAACACGCAAGTACAACGATACATGGTATCAACGTAAAAATAAATGATAGTCCAGAAAAGATGTGTGGTATAACAAGGTGTCCCGCCCGCCTCTGTGCATTAGGAAACCGAATAAGTTTGGAAGGAACGCCAAGACGTGTTGGAGGACATTCGCCGACACGTCTTGGCGTTCCGTTCAAACTTATTCGGTTCTATTACACACAGAGGCGGGCGGGACACCCGCGTTCCAGTCCGCGCCGCTTCGCGGCATATAACGAGGCGGGACACCCGCGTTCCTGTCCCTCGCCGTTACGCGGCAATTTTTTCTCTTGCCGTTGCGTGGTAAATCGGATGTCATTGGGTTGTGATTTTGTGCTGGTTGACGTGTTGGTGTTGGGTCGCTACAATTTCGCCCTTTCGTTTTTCGTTTTGTTTGTTTTCATTTTTTAGTGAGGTCAAAGCATACGATTGTATCGGCTGGATACACTAACCATTAACCACTAATTGTTCTCTATCAAATGTACTTTTCCTTAATAGATCGGATTGAGAGTATTGATCTTGGCAATCAGATATTGGCAACGAAATCTCTATCTTTGGCTGAGGAGTATTTGCGTGATCACTTTCCCAAATTTCCTGTTATGCCCGGCGTGTTGATGTTGGAAGCGTTGACGCAAGCATCAGCTTGGCTTGTTCGGGCAACCGATCAATTCGCGTTCAGTATAGTTGTCCTCAAAGAAGCCCGCGCTGTCAAATACGCCCGCTTCGTTCAACCCGGACAAACACTCAAACTCGCCGCAACCATCACAAAAACCGAAAACGATCTCGTCACACTAAAAACAGAAGGAACACTCGAAGGTCAAACAAATCTTAAAGCACAATTGGTCCTAAAAAAATATAATCTTGCCGACAATAACCCCGCACAACTTGACACAGATAAAAAAATTATCGAACAAATGAAACAACAATTCAATTTGCTATATCGAGCAAAAAATTAACTGAATATGGCGAAATTTATTTTTGTGACAGGCGGAGTCGTCAGCTCTCTCGGCAAAGGTCTAACTTGTGCGTCAATTGGTATGTTACTTGAGCGGCGCGGCTTGAACGTCCGCCTGCAAA
The DNA here is from genome assembly GCA_031274045.1 of Planctomycetaceae bacterium. Lineage (GTDB taxonomy): Bacteria > Planctomycetota > Planctomycetia > Pirellulales > Thermoguttaceae > WRKP01. Next base: position 1,128 of record JAISQS010000694.1, read on the forward strand.
AATTTGACCCGTACATAAACGTCAATCCCGGACTCCTCTCACCAGCACAACACGGCGAAGTTTACGTTCTCGATGACGGAAGTACAACCGACCTCGATTTAGGACATTACGAACGATTCACCAACACAAAACTGACTTGGGACAGCAGTTGGACAACAGGTCAAATCTATCAACGAGTCTTTGAAAAAGAAGCACGAGGCGAATATCAAGGAAGCACCGTCCAAGTCATCCCACACATCACAAACGAAATTAAACAATGCATCCTACGACTCGGCGGCTCTGATACTGATGTTGTTATAACGGAGATCGGCGGCACGGTCGGCGATATCGAAAGTCAGCCGTATCTGGAAGCAATAAGACAATTCGCACTCGACGTGGGCAAAGAAAATTGTCTGTACATTCACATCACCTTGATACCATTTCTCAAAGCAGCCAAAGAACTGAAAACAAAACCAACACAATACAGCGTCGGTCAACTACGCCAAATCGGTATTCAACCGGACATTCTCATTTGCCGAACCGAAGTCTCACTATCACAAGACGAACGAGCCAAAATCGGCTTGTTTTGCAACATCTCAACAGATGCCGTAATCGAAGAGAAAGATAAAGACCTATCAATTTACGAAGTACCAATCAGCTTGAAAGAGAATCGTCTTGATCAATTGATTTTGAATAAATTGCACATCAAAAACGCCGTTTCGCTTGATCTATCTGATTGGCGCGAGTTGGTTCATGAGATTCGCAATCCTCAACACGAAATTACGGCGGCTGTTGTTGGTGAGTTTGCCGCGTTTCGTGAAGCGTATAAATCAACATACGAAGCAATCGAACACGCAGGCGTAAAAAATAAAACACGAGTCCGCATTTTGCGAGTCGCGAGCCGCGATGTTTTGCAGACCGATACAAAACTCGAATTAAGTAAGGCGAATGCGATTATCGTTTCTGGTAGTTTTGGCGAATCGGAGATTGAAGGGAAAATCGAGGCGGCAAGTATTGCACGCAAAAACAACATACCATTCTTAGGCATCGGACTAGGAATGCAAGCGGCATTGATCGAATTTGCCAGAAACGTAATGCACCTCGATAACGCAAACTCAACCGAATACGACAAAGATACTCCTCACCCAATCATCTCACTACTCGACGAACACCACATCTACACAAGAAACGGAGGCACAATAAAAATCGGCGCAGATACAACAGTATTCAAACTCAATAGCAAAATTCACAACGCCTACGAAAATAACCAAATCGCAAACGAAAGATTCAGACACAAATACGAATTCAATAACCAATACCGCGAACAACTCGAACGAAGCGAAATGAAAATCACCGCAACAAGCCCCGACGGACTACTCGTTCAAGGCGTAGAACTAGAAAAACATAAATGGTTCATCTGCGTACAATTCCACCCCGAATTCAAATCACAACCAACAAAACCACACCCACTCTTCGCAACTCTCATAAAAAAAACCATAAACGAATAACATAAGCACAAACAATATACAATTATGTTTAATAAAAAAGTTATTGTTGGTATAACGGGGGCGAGCGGGGCGGTTTATGCGGTTTCGCTTTTGCGGGAGTTATCGAAACGCGGTTTTGTAATAGATGGAGTTTGTAGTCGATTGGGCAAGGAAGTATTGCAATTTGAGTCCGGATTATCCGAATCTGATTTTCCGTTTGTGAATTGGTACGAGTCTGAGAATATGTTTGCCCCGATAGCAAGCGGCTCAAACCGATCAGACGCGATGATAATAGTTCCTTGTTCAATGAATACGTTGTCGAGTGTTGCGTGCGGCATATCAAATAATCTTTTGCAACGTGCTGCATTGGTTACTCTCAAAGAACGCCGTAAGTTGGTGGTTGTGCCGCGTGAGACTCCATTGAGCGTAATACATATCGAAGCAATGCTCAAACTCGCACAAGCCAGCGCAACAATATTGCCAGCCTCACCCGGATTCTACAAAAAACCACAAAACATACAGGACTTAACCGACTTCATAACAGACCGCATAATCTCAATAATTACGGAAACAGATACACCCTTTACACCTGAAAATTCCCTTTCACAATCGTAATTGACATGACTTTTTCAACAATAATGAGCCTTAATCAATTCGTGACTGATTACCAATTTTCCTTGCTTTGTTGTATCACACAAATCATAAACGCCTTAATATGAAGTTAGCGACGGGGGCTTGCTACCGATGAAATTGGGCGGGAATCGTGTTGATATTCCAAACC
>JAISQS010000713.1 GCA_031274045.1 Planctomycetaceae bacterium
TATAACGAGGCGGGGTGTCCGTGTCTTTGGCGTTTGTACAGTTGTTCTTGCAATTAACAAATCGGTCAATATAATCTTGACCCCCATTCGGCAAGCCGTAGGTTTGCATTGCTCGGTAGAAAATATACATCACCACACAAAATTCAAAATAATCAGAAAAATTAAACCCCAAAAATTATTTTCCACAACACTCCCAACAAATATGTCTCCAAAAAAAACAACAGAAAACAAGAAAAAAACTTCAATCAAAAATATTGATATTCCACAATCCGCTCGTATCTTTTGGGAACAGTTGACATGGAACGATATCACAGACAACTTCAACGACACAACAGCACAACGAGGAAAACAATACGCAGATTCAGGACACGTGCAATCTCTTTGGGTCACAAAAGACGGAAAGAATCTTTTGGGAATTGTTGCCGGACACGATGATTATAAAACTGCAGTTGCGTACGAAAATATCGAACAAAAAAATCTACCTGCGTTTTTTTCAAGTTGCTCTTGTCCTGTCGGCAGTGATTGTAAACATGGAGTCGCTCTTATTGTTGAATTTCTTGACAGACTCGCTCACAACAAGTCTGTTGCCCAATGCCGCAAGTTGAAAAACAGAGATTGGGAAATAACCTCAAAAACGAATAAAAAATCAAAATTGAAACTCGACTTCAATTTTGATTTTGTTGACATAGAAGATGCCGAAAACGAAAACGATGACGAAGACAATGGCGATGATTTGAAACATGAAGATTTAAAATCTCCGATCACTTCGCAACCGAGTCATTTGCCCACTCAATCCACAACAAACGAACAAGTCAGCAATGTTACTAATGTTGCCGGTAAATTCAAACTGTTATTGGAAGGCAAACCTCGTGAGGAACTTATTGAGCGGATTCTTGAGCTTGCGAAAAAACATCCGTCGGTAAAGAAATTTTTTGAAAAAGATACAATTGATTCCAAAGCAAAAAGTGGAATCGCCAATAAACTTGTCAGGCGAGTTATTGAGTTGATCAATGATGAGTTTAAGAAAGATAATGGTCACAATTATTATTATTATGACTCTTACAACTTCGAGCCGCCTTTTGATTTTGAGCAGGCGATAAAAGTGATCAGACGATTTCAAAATTTTGACGATCCGATGAAGGAGCTTGATAGAATATCACGGCACTTGATCAAAAAAAGTGATAGATTTATGGAAAATTCCGGTGCGGAGGATGTCAGTTGTATTGAGGGTGTTTTTAACGCAATCGTCGATGTTTTGCTTGCGTCCAAGACGGATTCGGTACAACTTATTCTTTGGGCTTACGACATGTCGTTCGCAGGTGAGTATACTATCATAGGTAACTGCACTGATAGAATTTGCCGGCATACTTGGCAACCAGAAGTCTGGTCTGGTGCCGCTGACGCACTTCTTGCAAAACGAGAAAAACAACCAGAAAAATACATCAATCGTAGCAACTTGCGAAATACAATGGAAGCGTTAGACAAAGCAAATCGTCAAGACGAAGCAACAAATCTGTTACGAAGCGACGCACCAAAGATTGGTTGTTGTTCTGAATTGGTTGATAGGTTGATTGAGGTTAATGCACTCGACGAAGCAGAAAAAATTATTGCAGAACAACTTCACGACGAATCAAAAGAAAACCGCAATTACACACACAACAGCATCTCTTCATACCATCACAAACGCAAAAAAATTGCCGAACTTCGTAACGATTGGCAGATGCTCGCGTCTATTCAGGCATCGGAGTTTTTTTATCAGCCCAATTTGGAGGAACTTAAACAGTTTTTAAAAACTGCGAGTCTGCTAAAAATCGAACCGGTCATTCGTATTGCCATACAAAAATACCTACAGACCGGCAACCTCCCGCCAGCATTCGCATCAGCCCTCGAAGGCAAAAAACCTAACCCAAAAGACATAAAAGAATGGTCTATACCTTTTTACGACATCCAATGTAATCCTGAAATTTCTAAACCGCAATTTGAGTTACTTTGCAAATGGGCAATCGATGAGACACGTCCAGACGATGCTATCCGTTGGTACGATGAATTATTGAAACAAAAACCTCACGATAACTCAAACCAAAACTTAAACCAAAACTTATACCGAGATCGTTTTGATCATGTCAAAGTCGCCGACGCGGTATTGGATTCGCATCCGGCTCGGGCGTACCAAATTTACCGAGCGGCAGCAGAAAACGAAATGGAGATAACCCGCAATTATTCAACCGCAGTCAAACTCCTACGAAAAGCCCGTGTCGCCCTAGAAAAATCAAACCAATCCAACGAATGGGCAAAATTGCTGGCAGAAGTCAGAACAACACACCGCCGAAAAATAAACCTAATGAAACTACTCAACGAACTAGAAGCCGGCTCAATCGTCAAACAAAAACGAACAGAACTCAAACGATAACCCACAAATAAAACATAACTACCGTTTGTTGTTCAAAGTTACCCGATACATGTCCTTATTGGTCGAGTGCAAGCATTCGCGGGACGTTTTTTTGTTTGAATTCGCGGGACACATGATGATAATTTCAAACAAAAAAATGTCCCGAGAATGCTGTCCATTGACCAGATTGAATGATGTTTCAATATTTTTTTACTTATTTCGATATGATTCTTGTGTCGCAAATATGATGAATAAATTTTTACATTTTATATTTTGGATGGCGGGTAAAATTGGGTTAACTCGCGATATTTTTTTTACGATAGTAGTACCTATTATTTTATCGATTCTCCTTTTTGTTTTCGTTATTATCGTGTTGGTATTTTATTTTATTGAAGCCAGTATCGGTCCAACAGATAAAGCTGGTTATTGGATAAATAACAAAACATCTTTTTATCATAAAAATTATACGATTTACTATTACGATTTAACGGTCGTTTGCCGCTCGGAATTTTATTTGTTGTTCGATGTGATCAATTTCAAAAAAGAACAAACCAATACATCAATTGATGGCGTAACTTTATCTACAACATTCGCAGGCGAATCCGACATAGAAAAGATTATGTTTAACTCAAAACGCGGAAGATTTTATTGGCATGTGGACGTTATTGTGATCGCAAGTTCTGACGGCAATTTTTGTGTATTAGACAAAAAAACGAAAATAGTCTTATCACAATTGAGAGAAGTGTGTAAAGATAATTCATTGATCAAGATTGAACATAACATTCCGATGCAGTGGAGATTTGAGCCGAGCTTTAGAAAAAACACGAGGATGCTTATAGAAACGAGTTATAGTTTTGCGAATGCCAACTATGCGGAGAGCAATAATCATAGTCAGTTAGCTCTGACTAAATTTATCATTGACATAAGTATCGAACCTAAATAATAAGTGAATGAAAATTAATAATTCAGGCAAATCGTTTCGAATATTCGTTGCGTTTTTTGTTTTATGTTGTGTTTTATTGTGGGTGTTTTTTTGGTCATTTACGCCGAGCGTTGAGACAAATTATTGTTCAGATGGCGGGCGTTTTGAATTATCGTTTCCGCTGTCGTCACTTGGTACTTCGATGGGTATCCAGCCTGAAAACGGAGAGCTAAGGATTAAATCCGAGTTAAAGAAATCAATTCCAATTCAGATATCCGCACAATTGCCGGATGTATTAGATATTTCATTTGACAATTATGATAAGCTAAAAATAAATATTGCATGTGAAATTTACACTACCGATGGACAATTACTTTTTAAGGATATCGAGTCCAATATTTTGGCGCGAGATCAAGTTGTATTGTCGCGGCGGGGCAATGGCATCGAAGTAGTTTTTTTGAGAAACATAATAATCACAATTTATAGTAACAAAAATAATACAAAGAATAAGTCAATCATAGCAACTTCTATGAAAAGTGATAACGGGCAATTGATCGAAATTAGCACAACGGAAACTAACGCGGACGTAATTGAAATATACGGCAATATTAAAATAACAATGTCAGGAGCCGCTTCGACCGTTCACAACAATATTTCAATAACCAGTTCATCATCCGAATCTTTGCATCACATTGATGAACGGCGGTATTTCGGAAAGTACATTATTATTTCTGAAACAAATGAGAACAAATATTAATAAGAAAAAATTATTTGTGATAATTGATGGTGTTATGTTTTTGCTGTTGTTATTATTTTTGGCATTTGTAATCTATCGCGTAAATGATGGCTCTGCGAAATTTTTTGGTGGTGTAATAATGATAAAATTGCCGCCGGAGAATGTCATTTTTAAGCATGAATTACAAAGTCATGATATAAAATTGCAAGATCATAAAGTTATTATTTCAAAAAATTACATTGATAAATTTTGGTCTGATGCTTCCAATAAAAATGATAATAGTACGAGCGGTTTACTGCTCTGTAAAAAATATACTTTTTATGAAAATACAATATTTAGGCGAATAGAATTGGGACATTTTGAAATTCTTCAACGGCATAGTCGGAAAAGTATTCACGATTTTATTCGTAGTGATGATGTTGATAACATATATTTTGATATTGTTGATTTAAGCGATTATTTTCATATTTCATTTTTACCACGCAATAGTAATCGTATCACTATCACATATAATAACAAGAAATCAATTGAAGTAATTTGTCGTGCATTGACCTGTAGATATTCGAAATTAAGTTACGAGATTACGATACTCGTAGGAACTTATGAGACATCTAATAAATTCACAGAAAAACGTCATGTATTCCCTTATTACAATGCGGTAAATTTGCCCATAAAAAAATTATGATAACATTTCGCCGTAAAAAAAAATTGCCATCTAGCAATTGACAACTATTGATTGCGAAAACGGCGAATGATATTAATGTACAAATTTTAATTTTACTTACCTAAACGAACCGATCAAGAAAAACCAATCGAATTATCGTTACGATAAAACTTCGCAGTTGACATCTGCAACTTATAATTTCATGCAAGATGAGCGTTATAAT
>JAISQS010000711.1 GCA_031274045.1 Planctomycetaceae bacterium
TTGTGTTACTAAGGGAGATGGAATCGGTAACCAGTTGCGAATTGGTTGAGACTCAATATTGGTTATACAAATTTTCACGATGACATTAAAAAAAGGAATTATCAAGTACAAAAGGTATATTAACAACGAGAACGAATCAACTTCTGACTCTACGGACTTTTCAATATTTTGATTTGTGGTTGGTTGTATTGTGGTGTTGTGATTCTTATTTGTTCTCTTGTTTGTTTACAATATCAATGACGTTTTTTCGTGTGTATAATCCGCGTAGGACGATTGGCTGTGATGGATTTTTCGGGTCAAAAAAAGCTAGTACGGGGACTTGACCGTTTAGTTTGTGTAATAATTTTGTTGCGTCTCCTTCGCGGGTGCAATCTGCGACTAGTAGGATTGCGCCTTTCTTTTCTATTGTTTTTTTGACTTGTTCTGAATTGAGTACGCTTGACTCCAGCACTTTGCAAGTTACGCACCAATCCGCCGTGAAATCCACAATTACCAATCGCCCCGACAAAATCGCTTTTTCAAATGCCGCCGGAGTGTAGATATTGTCGTCACTGCCGCTTATTCGTGAGTGCATTGCGGATTGTAGCGTGTACGGATTATTGATTGTAGGAATGTCGTAGGAAAAAATAATTGTCATTGCAATAATTGCCAACGACAAAATCCACGCAAATAAACGCGACGGCAATTTTGAAACATAATCAAGACTGCCAATCCGCCAACACGCAAACCAAACCGCAAACATCAACGCAACCGTCGGCAACAATTGCTCCAGCCGCACAAAATAAAGTATCCAAATAACCGCAATCAAAAGACAGAATCCCATTGCCTTCTTAAATGTCTCCATCCAATCTCCCGGCTTCGGCAAAAATCTTAATAACTCAGGAAACGCACCAATCAAAAGATACGGCGATGCCATGCCAAATCCAATAACAACATAAATCAAAAAAACCATCAACGTTTCACCACTGCGAATATACTCGTCCGCCCAAGTTATTGCCGTACTCAACAACGGCGCACCACACGGAATCGCAAGCAATGTCGTTATTATTCCTTTGAAATATGTCCCCAAAAAACCTTCACGCCGCATTAGACCGGCAGATGTTTTGCCGCCCAAAATTGTCGGCACCGACAACTCCCAAATCCCCATTAAACTCAACGCCATCGAAAACACAATCACCGCCATCACAATACTAAATAACTCAAACGTAAACAACTTACTCAATCCATAATTCAACACCGCCAACACAACAAAAACAGATATAAGACCACACGAATAAACAAGATTGATAAGGAACGCACGCGACCGGCTCTTGCCGGCTTGCTCAAAAAATGAAAGTATCTTCAAACCAATCACCGGCAAAACACAAGGCATAAAATTCAATATCACACCACCCAAAAAAGCATAAAATAAAATCATCGTCAACCCAGAACCGGTTATAGTTTCTTGCGTGTCATATTTTTCGGGAAGTGATGATTTGCCGTCGCGGTTTATGTTGTCTTTGGATTGTGTGGTTGATTTTGTGTTTACTGTGAAGATAAAATTTTTGTCAATTGTTGCAGCCTGTTCGAGCAAGCCGGACGGATCAAGTTCGGGGTCAAATTGTGCTTCGAATGGGATTGTCAAAGGTATACATGCTTCGTCGCAAGCCTGACCGTCGAATGTTATTTTGATGTTGTTATTTGTTGGGAGCGGTTTGTTGAAAGTGAAGAGCCATGTTACTGATTTTTCGTGGTGTTGTTCGTTTAGTTTGAATACTTCTTCGTACTTTATTTTCGGCGGCGCGGTAGGTCGAATATCAACCAACGAATCCGCGATCTCTTTTGACGCGAACTCAAAACGTGTCGGCATTGAGCCGCCCGAAGGTTGCGTTACCGCAAACGTGTGATAACCGGCAACAATCGTCGCCTTCACAACTATATACTTACCCGAATACGAAGCGGACAATTTGACGACACTGCTCGAATCGCTCGAATTACCAAACCCAACTCCGCCCATTCTGTCCGACCCAATCGCACCGCTGTCAAGCTCCCTAAAAAATTTATCAATATCGTCAACTTGCGCATACAACCCAACAGCAGAAAAAACAAAAATTTGACTCAAAAAAATTGTGAACAAAAAACGAAAGAATCTGTTTTGGGACATTTGATATTTTGTGGTAGATGTTTTTTCTCTACCGTTAAATTGTTGAAGGTTTAGCCGCTCCCGCAACTTCGCGGAAGGGCTGCATATTTGACCAGCACAGAATCGTCAACACAAAATTCCGACTCCGAACCGCCACGCACACCGTTATAACACAAAACAAAATTTTCAAAAACACCCTCGTTGTGCCGCACACGTCTGCCGCGAAGCGGCGCGGACTGGAACGCGTGCGTCCCGCCCGCCTCTGTGCGTAATAGAACCGAACAAGTTTGAACGGCACACCAAAACGTGTTGGAGAACGTAAGGTGGGTAACCGACCGCCGGGCTTTCTTGGTGAATAACGTCGGCACAAGCCGACAACTGGATCGCCAAAACGCACCGGAATTTCTATCGCCCCAAACCAAAAAACGTTGACGTTGTAGGGGCGAGGCTTGCCCTCGTCCCCCAAAGGAGCAGAAAAATTTTTGATATTCGCAAACGCCGCCGAAAGGCGGCGAAGGACTGGAACGCGGGCGTCCCGCCCGCCTCTGTGTGTAATAGAACCAAAAAAGTTTGAACTGAACGCCAAAACGGGTTGGTGATCGTAAGGTGGGCAACCGACCGCTGGGTGGTTACGTCGGCGCAAGCCGACAACTGGATCGCCAAAATGCACCGGAATTTCTATCGCCCAAAACCAAAAAACGCTGACGTTTTAGGGGGGGGGGGTGGGCGGGGGCCCGCTGGTGGGGGGGATGGGTGGGTTTTTTTTGTTGTGGTTGTTTTTGTTGTCGATCCGGTTGTCGGCGGGCCCCCACGCAACCGCCGGGCAGTCGGTTGCCCACCTTACGTTTGCCGACACGTCTTGGCGTTCCTTCCAAACTCGTTTGGTTGCCCAACGCACAAAGGCGGGCGGGACGCCCGCGTTCCAGTCCGCGCCGCTTCGCGGCTATTGTCGGCTACGCCGACGGGAACGGTTATCAACACGTTTCACGCTCCGTTGGGACGAGGGCAAGCCTCGCCCCTACAATGTCAACGTTTTTTGTTTTTGGGGTAGTTGTTGGAGAGCGGCAGGGGCAAATTATTTTGTTTAACCTTTGACCTTTGTTGCCGCTCTCCTCGACGACCTCAACCGGATTCGGTTGTCAGTTAGTCAAATTTACAAATTTACAAACTTACAAATTTGCAAACTTACAAATTTACAAATACACAAATTTACAAAGCGAGTTTTTTATGTCGCGAAAAAATTGGTCAAGAAGAAATTTTCTCAAAAAGTCAACATCGTTTGTTGCGGTGTTGTCTGTTCCTTTTGTTGTTCCGTCGTCTGTTCTTGGGCGTGACGGGGCGGTCGCTCCCAGCAACAAGATTACGCTTGGAGTGATTGGGATAGGCGGGCGTGGTCATCATGATTTGCGGCGGATGTTGAGGCAGTCGGATGTTCAATTTGTTGCCGCCGCCGACATTCAAGCGAGCAGAAGGAACGGCATCAAAGATTGGGTCGCAAAGAATAATAACATCACAAACCTCTCAACATATCGCGATTTTCGCGAGTTGCTTTCTCGTCGGGATATTGATTCTGTTTTGGTTGCGACCGGTGATCATTGGCATGCCCACGCTTCGATTTATGCTGCTCGTGCGGGCAAGGATATTTATTCGGAGAAGCCTTGTGCGATTACTATTGACTTATGCAGGCAACTGGCTAACTCAATGAAACGGCACAACGTAATCTTTCAAGGAGGTACACAACGCCGCAGCTTGGGCAACTTCAAATTTGCCTGCAATCTTGCAAGAAGCGGCAAACTCGGAAAGCTCCGCGAAGTTCACGCGGCTATCTACTACCTCAATGTCCGATACGATTGGCTGCCGGCACAACCTCTCCCCGATTCCAATGTAATAGATTGGGACATGTGGCTTGGACCTTCGCCGTGGCGACCTTATAACGAGGATTATGTTCGGGGCAAGTGGCGGTCGCATTATGATTTTGATTCCGGTGCGAAGCATCATGACTGGGGTGCGCATACTGTTGACTTATGTCAATGGGCGGTGGATGCAGATGGTTCGGCTCCTGTTAAATATTGGGCGGAGGGTGACAGGTTGTTTGGGTTGTATTCCAATGGAGTGAAGTTGGTGATGCGACCGGATGGTTGGTTGGGGTTGGGCAATTGTGCGGTTCGGTTTGAGGGTGAGTTTGGTTGGGTGGAGACGGGTGATAGTGGTCGGGTTGCGGTTTCGCCGGATTCTTTGCGGAGTGAGTTGGCGGAAGATTTCGCAACATACGGAGGCAAAGGCGAAGGCACTCACGGCGAAGACCCAATCATGCACATCAGGAATTTCTTTGACTGCATCAAGACACGCGAACAACCGGTTTGCAATGCGGACGTGATATGTAGTTCGCATATTGCGTGTCATGCGTCTGCGTTGTCGTGGTTGTTGAAGCGTGAGTTAAATTTCGACCCCGCAACAGACAACTTCATCAACGACAACCAAGCAAATCGGCTAAAAACACGCGCATGGCGCGAACCATGGTCTGTCTGAATTGATGCACGCATGATGCACGCAGACAACACAAATTGTCAGGATTTACGCGGTTTTTTGTTATAGATGCCGATATACTTTTGCCTGTCAATCTTCCTGATTATTTCGGATTTTGTGTGGGTGTTACATTGTATCTTTTATTCGCGGTATCAACGCCCTGAAAGTAGAGACGCAATGCATTGCGTCTCTACATTAGCGTAGGGCAACGCCCTACGAAAGGGATTCACAAACACCACGCGGGGCAACGCCCCAATAATATCAACAATAACGGAAGCTTTTAAATGAGTGCGGAATGCGGAATTCGGAATTTAGTAGCAGTATCTTTAATTCCTAATTCCTAATTCCTAATTCCTAATTCTGAATTCCTACTTCCGCTTGGTCTGATATTGTTGCCCCGTTGGGGCGAAAGTTATTTATAATCAATTATCGTAGGGCGTTGCCCTACGCTATGATATTTTGCCCTTTCAGGGCATCGATACATTGCATTGATACAGTGCTTGATAAAAGACACGATGTAAAAGCCCCGCAAAATCTGAAATAATCAGAAAATTTCTTTGCTAACCTTGCGAAACCTTTGCGAACCTTGCGGTAAGAAAATAGAAGAGGATTTTTTATCGTATTGGATGCCGTTGAGAATTATTTGGATGCCGTTAAGAATTATTTGGATGCCGTTGAGAGTTATTTGGATGCTGTTGAGAATTATTTAGGTGCCGTTGTCCGGATCGTTGCCGTAGCGAACCTTTAACAAATACAACCCATGCGCCGGCGCAGTCATCCCCGCACAATCACGAGAACACGAATCAATAATCTCACGCATCCGCTCCGGTTGTCCAGACCTCGATAACATCACAAGCGTCCCCACAATCGTTCGCATCATGTTGTACAAAAAACCATTCGCCTCCACCTCCACACAAACCAACGACGGAAAAAATATCCCGCCACCAACACGACCTATCCAAACATCAATCACCCTTCGCACCGTCGTCTTCTTCGGAGAACCGGAAGTTTGGAACGAAGCATAGTCCTGCTCACCCAACAAATACTTGCCCGCAGCACGCATCAGCCCCAAATCCAAACCAACACCACTCGACCAACTATAACCACGCATCATCGGCAACAAAGGAATATTGTCGTCAATCAAATACCTATAACGCTTCGACAAAACATCACGTATCGGATGAAAATCCAAAGATACCTCCACCACCCGAACCACCCTTATATCCGTCGGCAAAAGACCATTCAACGCCCGCTGCAAAACCACAACACTAAGTTTTGACTCCGTAGAAAACGCCGCAACCTGACAAATCGCATGAACACCAGAATCCGTCCTGCCACTGCCAGTCACAGATACCTTCTCCCCAGTCACACCAGAAAGAACCCCCTCAAGAAATCCCTGAACAGTCGGAACACCCGGCTGATATTGCCAACCACAGTAATTCGTACCATCATAAGATACATCAAGCCTAATCCGTCGCAATTGAAAGAATAATTGTTAGAAGTTAATTTGAACCACACAAAAAGAAAATCAGGTTTTGCCCAAGCCGCAAAACACGACATGAGCAAAACCAAATCACACCACACAAAACCACTCTCACCGCCCCATATACGGAGGTCTCATCATCGGGTTCTTGTTGTCCGTACCGGATGACCTCATCGTCTCAATCTCTTCATTGTCAACATTGACATCCCGAACGGAGATTTTCCCATTATTGTCCAACATCAAAAGCTTTCCGGGTGTCCTCATAGTCGGAGAATCCCTCTCAATTTTGCCAAGCTCAACCCCGCCGACAATGTCCATCACACAGGCATTCGTAATCACGTCAACCTTTCTTTGTTTCGCCGCCGCTTCCGGTGTTGGCGTGCGTGTTGTGGTTCGTGGTTGGGGCTTGTCCAACTCTGACGGGATTTGAGTTACGGCATTCGGAATGTTCAAAGTTGTCCCCCGCGTAACCCGCTCACTTGCCCCCCACACCCACTCCGAACCATCCGCCAAATCAAAATAAACCGCCAAAACATTAGCCGTCGGTTCTTGCCACGGAGTCGAAGCGCGGGGTTGCGTGACCGACCTTACCAACACCCGCGAGTCCGACGGAATCGTCACCTCATTCGACGCGGAACTCATCTCCGAGTCCAAGTAAAACTCCTTCGTCAAATTGAAATCGACAACATCCCCCTCCGATAACCCGACATTCGGATTTGCAAGCACCAACTTTACCCGATAACGATACGTCTTGCCCGGCTCAACCGAATAATCAAGATAACGGAACAAATAGCTCGTAATCGGTATCGACTCCTGCGGCGATGCCGCCCCAACATCTGACGGATTAGTCACACCCGCTCTCGGCGAAGCATCCGCACGCCCGGCGTTTCTACTATGCGGATTCGTATTCCTAAAATCAGGCGCAGCCTTCCCCTGCCTGCCCATCTCGTCCTGCAACCTCCTATTCTGCTCCGCAGCCTTCCTCTGCCACTCCGCATCCGTCTCCGCAACCAATGGAATACCCTTTTGAGTTATGTCATTGCCAAAAGGCTTCGTCACCGGCGGCAAAGGACAAGCCATCGGAAGCGAACCCTTGCCCAAAGGAACATACGGAGCCAAGAAAGCCGAATCAACCGGCTCATGACCAACATTACTCCAGATATTTCTCATCCGATCATCTATTTCATCAAAAGCCGGAAGCTCCTTCCATTCCAGCTCCTTGTCCTCCTTGCCCGCAACAACCTCAGCCCGCTCAATTTTATACGAAACATAAAAAGGCGTGTCCTGCTCCGGCATCGGTCTCACACTCGCAGCATACGCACGAACATAATACTCCCGCTGTTTTTGAATAGGAATCAACCCCGTCACCACCGCCCAACGCTCCCCCTTCTGCGTTTTGCCCGCAATCGGCTTGGTAATCACCGCCCCCAAGCCCGCCGAAGCCGTCAAATTCTCAACAGGTAAAAGCGGAACCTTGTCACGCTTTATCCGCTCTGGAAAAAGCAAAGGCAACCAGACCGTCGGCGTCTCATACAAAGGTAACTTTACGCCATACTTGATCCACTCGGCATACTTGTCATAAGGGAAAACCATAACCCCCTCGTCCGCCGCACTACGCGTATTCGTGTCAATAAAATTCCGCGTACCAGACGACGACTTGCTAAGATCCTCCGGCAACCACGTCAGCGGCTTATAAGATGTCAAACCAGAATAAATAAAAAACACCGAAACAAACACAAGCAACCCAACCGCAAACTTCTCAACATTCAACACAAAAAATTGTTTAACGTCAAACGACTTCTTTTTCTTAACTTTCATCGCAAATAAAATTGGTTAATTGTTAATGTTAAACTCCTAATCACCACACTACCGGCTACCCGCCACTCGCTACTTCACCTTCTTCACCCTCTCAAGAGGAAGCCCCACAATCTCCGCTATCTCCTTGTCTGCTATACTATGCTTTTTCATGTTTTTTATCATCTCTACCACTTTCACTTGTGTTGCTCTATCGCGAGCTTTGAACTCTTCTTTAACAATCTCCTTCTTTAACTCAGCCTTGAGTTTTTCTTCAATTTCTTTCTTTAACTTTGCCTTGAGTTCTTCTTCAATCTTTTCTTTCAACTTTGCATTGAGTTCTTCTCTTACCTCTTTTTCTAGCATTGCATGGATTTGATCTTTTTCCTTTAATATATATTTGTTGTACCATCTATCGTAGCAACCCAGCTCTACTAACATTTCTTCGAACTTTTTAACCATTATAATCTCCTTAAAGATTTCGTAATTTTTGTTTGTAATAACATCAACCAGGGCATCTGTCTCTGGTCTCTCCCCTAGTTTTGCCAATTCTTCCAAAAACCTACTCAACTCCTCCAACGTCAAATTGTCATGCAAACTCTTAACCCAGATATTATCTTTTTCCGGTAATTTGTGCAATAGAATTATCTGCATTGGGCAAATGTTATTGCCGACAACAATGATCCCTTCTTCCTCAACCGTAAGCGTACAACGCTCCTCATTCTCCAAATAATGCATCAATTCACGCGGGTAGTGATATGTTGCAATTGTCAACGACATATCTGTAACGTGTATTTTTTCGATTGATGCGTATAGGAAAACGTAGCTTCTTGCTCTGTTGAAGTCTTGTTCTGAAAATCTGGCGTTTGGACTTTTGTATTCGACGACATTGTATTCGCGAAAAATGCGTCCGATGTTCTTTTCGATTTTTGCGCCGCGTTGTTTTTTCACGATGAGGTCGATTCGTGATGGTTCTTTTGTGAGTTGGTGTTCTGATATGAACGTCAGCTTATCACGGAATTTATCAAATTCCAATTGGTATGCCTTGTAAAACGCGGGATGCCATGCAGTTCTATCTTTCATTTTTTTGATTTTGTCAAATTGAGAACAATCTGTTTCAAAAAGCCGCTTTCGACACCTCACGAATTTTGCCAAACACACAAACAAAACATAGCCCCGCGAACCGAACCACGTCCAACATCAAGGTGCTGGCTCTGTAGTTTTTTCCGTAATCGCTTGATCTACCGGATTGAATATATTGATGCAACCGTAAATTTCAATTGGAACGGCATTCGCCCCGTAGACGCTGTCGAGTCCGGTTCCGTCCATTGCGACTTGTCTGCCTCCTCCGGCACCGGGTGCGGCGGTTGGAGTGGCTCTTGGTGAGCTTGGTTTTTCTCCGCCGACTAGTTTTACGCCGCCCGGATTTATTCGGACGGACAAAACATCTATTGGCATTGCGCAGTTGGCACAATTGACAAGGATATTTGGTATTCTTTGTCTGTCAACAATTAGTCTCAAGCAGATTGGCATTCTGTTAAATTCTCCAAACGGCGGCGGAGCGTCTGCGGGCAAGGGAACATTGTTACCGTCGACGTAGCGTTCGTGGCGTTTTAATTTTGCGACATCCATATCGGTAGCGGCTGCACCTGCTGCGGGTGAAGGAGCACCTGGACGACCGGGCATTGGTCTTGCGGCTGGCGGTGCTGGTGGACCGGCGCGTCCTGCGCGACCGGCACCGGGTCCGGCTGGTGCGTCTGTTGTTTGGATGCTGAGTTGGTTGGCAAGTTCGCGCGAGGCTTGTTGACCTATCAACATATTTTCAATTCGTTTGACAACTGCTCCGTGCGGACTGGCGGCTCCTTCGTTTGATTTGATTATTACCCAAATTAGTGAATCGTAGACCCAGAGATCTTCTTGGGCGTACCAGACTTCGCTGGAGCTGGGCAATGTACCCCATTGGAGGATGTTTCGGATTTCGGGGTTGGGCCATTCGACTACGCCGACGGTTCGTTCGTTGTTGTTGTCGACCAAGCTGGTGCTTCGTCCTCCGGTGCGCAATGTATCCAGTTCGCTTGCTCCGCCGCCGTCTTTATCTTTCCATGTTCCGCCGTCGTTTATTTGTGTTCTTCTGCGGTCTAATTTTGCTTCGAGTTTTGGGATGTGTGTTCCCATGAAGTTTAGGTAATGTTCGAGTGATCTTGCGGATATTGGCTCACCGAATTTTAGTTTTGAGACTTCGGCAATAAATTGTTTACCGACATCTTCGGGCCAAAGATTTCTGATGCGTTGTTCTTTTTCGAGTGTTGTCCATGCGGTGACAACGCGTCCTCGTAGTTCGTTGGTGTGTACACCGATGTCGTCGATGGTATTTTTGTTTGGGTGTTTACTATTTTGCCTGATTTTTTCGACGGCACTTTTTGTCGATTCCAATGCCTTCTTTCGTTCGTCAAATTTCTTTGTTACGGAGGCGACTGCGAGCAGGTTGAAGACGAAGACGAGTATTAGGATGAGTGGGATTGCAACCCAGAAGCTGAGTTTTTTTGCTAGGGCGAGATTAAATTCAACTTTTTTTGCCATTGTTTTTTTGGTGGTTAAATTGTTTTAACTTTTTTGTACTTTGAATATTCGTTGCGATCGTGTGCTTATCTACGGCGGTGTTCAAATTATGATGTTCAATTTTTATTGGCAATTTTTACGCTTTTGTGCCAACGATGTGTCAACGAAATTCATAGTACGTTGTGTACATTTTAGTTTTTTGTCGTATTGGAATTTTGTTTTTTGTTTGGTTTTTTCAAATTGTTTTTTTGCGTATTAAAAAAAATACTATCGGTGTGTTGAGCCGAATCGATGTGTTGAGCCGAAGTTGTGGTGAAATTGGGTTTGTTGTCCTTGACTTTTTGACTTAGGTTTGTTGGGTTGTAATTTATGCCGATGCGAGCCGACAAAATTACCAAACACAAGACGCAAAACGACAACGAGACCAAAACACCAAATTACAAACAATTGCGGGTAAGTATAGCATGATAAATTTCAGATGACAAGTTAAGCACCCAAATCACCAACAACTTCCCGACAATCTT
>JAISQS010000726.1 GCA_031274045.1 Planctomycetaceae bacterium
TGCTTGTCAACTGTTACTACAAACATCCCGTGTACGGGATATAATTTTTCGTGTTCGCAACAAAAATTCATGAAGGCCATTAATGGCGGTGTATCACCAAACGCGGTTGATGTTACATATCTTGGTGCTGCTGGTAATACATGGCAGTGTACGGGATATACGAATTGCGTTATAGCTGAACCGTTCAGCTATAAAATGGAATGCAAAGGCAAATAATGGAAGGTGTAAAATGAAATTGTCGAATATGAATACACTGACGATGTGTAGTCGTTGTCTAGCGTTTTTGGTTGTTTGCTTTGGGGTGGTAACTGTTTGTTTTACCGAAATTCAGACGAGTTCGGCACAGACTTTAACGCTGCACGATATTACTCGGCAATACCAGGAATATCTTTCGCGCATATCTGCGGTGTCCTACGATTACAGTGATGTTAAATTAGGACATCGCGGAAGCATAAAGTTTAGTGATGTTGGTCAATACTGGTTTTTTGTGAAGCTCAAACCCGGTGATTCAACTGTGGAGATGTTGGTCTACAACGATATTGCAACAAACTTATACAAAGAAGAAAATCTGTATGGAGTCAATTCTAGCCTGAAGCCGCTTGGTAAAAATGTTGCGATTACTTCACACCTGCATTCTGTTATTTTCGGACATTTCCGCTTAAGCACGGATAGTACAATTCAGATTGTCGAACTTCTAAAATCAACATCTTTTGATGTTAAACAGCGTGAGGAAGATGGACGAGTCATGCATCATCTTTCAGGGAATCGTCGACATGAACATTGGGAACTTTGGTTTGAATCAAGAGATCGAAATTTATTTTTGACCCGAATAAAGTATGCTCGCTCAGAGACTGATCTCAAAATAGGTGAATGCCTTAAATGTGAGATTTGGCTTGATGACTTCAAAAATATATCGTCAATCGCTCCGTTTCCAAGCAGATATACAGAAGAAGCGGCGGCAATGAATGCTAAAATTTATCAATCGGGCGAAAAAGAACCATTTATGGGTTCACATCGTAACGATTACTCTATTGACAATGTTCAAATAATACCTTCCGATTTCGCGAGTTCATTTTCTTACTTAACTGACGTGCCGAACTACACTGAGGTTACTATGATGGATGCTCTTCAAATCAAATATATCTGGCTTGATGGGAAAATTGTTCCGTATACTGATGAGTTAGCTTTGGCTCGTCTTCGTGGACACAAGTTTGTCCCCGGAGTTCGTGAGGTACAATTCTGGCTTATTGCATTGGGGTTTGTTTTGCTGATGCTTGGTGTTGGCTCGGGTGTGTGGAAATATGTTAAGTCGCGAAATAATAATGATACCCCAAAATGACGAGGTAAGTTATGCTTTGTAATTCTGTTGTTATTATGAGATTTATTTTCGCGTTGGCGGTTTTGTTTTTGGCAACGCCGTCGTTTCTTTTTGCGGAAGAAACGATGGCGAATGCGCCTTTGCCGGACTTGAAAAATGTTATTGTTAGCGGTCCATATTGCGGTGTTTATTCGCTTTATGCTTGCTTGTATGCAATGGACAAGCAGCCGCAAATTCAGGATTTTTTGATGCCGGAGTATATTGGTTCTTTTCGCGGTAGTACTTCGGAAGAGTTGATCGCGTGTGCGGAAAAGTACGGTGTCTACGGGAAGTGCTATGGGAATATAGCGTGGCATCATTTGTCCGGAGTCAACGAACCGGCAATTCTTCATTTTCGGGGGAGCGGCGACAGTGAATTTAATCATTGGGTTGCATTTCTCGGCGTGGAAGGAAACCACGTTCGCATTATTGATGCCCCGCACGAGTTGGCTTATTTGACAACAGCAGAACTCCTCGCACAATGGGACGGCACGGCAATTGTCCTTTCAGAAAAACCTATAAAAGATGAAATGATTTGGATGACAAGATTCGAGTTCATTTGGGTGGCTTTAACCGTTGTTATCGGCGGTGTGATATACAAATCATTTTATTGGACTCAAAGCAAAGAACCTTCTGCTGCTTTGAAACAAAGAGAATTTTTGAAAGGTCTTTTTATACAGACTGTTTCGTTGTGTGCTGTTTGTGGTTTTGTTGCTATTGCTTATCATGCGATCAGCCCAATCGGTTTTTTGAAAAATCCGTCTGCTGTTGCGGAAGTAACACGTCGTTATTATGCGGTTGACGTGCCGGAGATTCCTCTTGAAGAAATGCGGCAAATTTCCGAACAAAAAACAGCCGTAATTTTTGATGCCCGCTATCACCGTGACTTTGAAAGCGGCTCAATTCCGGGTGCGATAAGTTTACCGATTAACTCTGATCTCGCAGAACGAAAACATATTTTGCGCGGAGTTGATAAATCACAAAGAATAGTGTTGTATTGTCAAAGTTCCGGTTGCGGGTTCTCTGACGATATAGCATCGTTCTTGAAATTTAACGGCTACCGTAACGTCTCTATTTTTCGAGGTGGTTATCGCGAATGGGAAAAAAATCAAAACCAGCCGTAAATACAACAAAATAAAAAACCGTCCGTTTGGTATTCTTAAACCACTTTTACGCCTTTGTGTCAAAACTAAATTTATGTTACGTTACGTGTATATTGATTCTTTATTGACTTGGTTTTTTGGTATTGTGATGTTGGCTGCTGCTATTCCTCATTGGGAAAATCCGTACTATTTTCTCGGCAGCGTCTATGCGTACAAATTAGTTGATTCCGGATTAGGGCAATCTACCGCTATCTTGTTGCCAACATTTCAATTGATCATTGCAATCTGTCTGATTCTGCGTATTCATTCGGATGCGGCACACGCAATAACAATGATTTTGTTTGGCGTATTCTTCTTCGTACAAGCGTTCGCGTTTTACGGCGGTCTCGATATTTCATGCGGATGTTTTGGTCCACAACATTCGTCAACAATCGGTATTACTTCGCTAATGTTTATTGGTTTCTTATTTCTTTTCGCTGTGTTGCGAATGGTCTGTATGATGTTTTACAGAGGAGTTGCAATACATCAAAAATCATGACTTATTTATATGATTCCATGTTGATTGTTCAGCTCTCATCGTTTTTTGTATGTGATCAGACTTTCCTCTGTGATTGTGAGTTCTGAGAAATTACGTTGCCGCTCGCAGGACAATTTGTACAAGTAAACGTCATCTTGTTTAGTCCGTATCCAGAATTGACGTAAGTAATGGACTCCATCCTCATCAATGCAACACGAGCCGTCAAATAGTTCTATAAATAGCGAATTAAAAAACTCGTCGATGTAAAGCCGCCAATACAAAATTGAATACCGCCGCCGACAAACCAGTGAATACAAACCAATGCAGCCCGCCAAATGACGGCTCTTATCAATACAAGCGGGCTTGTTTCGCTTGCTCTTAATCGATAGGACAAAAAAATTCTTTTTTTGTACGTTAAATCGGATTCGTGCGGTTTTATAAAATCGTCTCAACGATTGTAATGATTAAATCAATTATAACGATGGGCAAAGAGAAAATTGTACATAATGGGAAAATTTTATGAATAAATCCCAAATTTCGTATTCAATATAATCTAAAATTATACAAGCGGCGGTGTGAAAATCGTAACAGCACTTCGAACCGGCACTCAACGGTAGATTCCGAACGATAAATTCCGCCCTCATTGTGAACGCGGCAAAATGCGCTGTTGCAATCAACAACACCGCAACCCTTACACAGCGTATCAACTTTTACGCATTTGATCAACAAAAAAATGACAATACCCAAACGTCAAAATAAATTTATTGCGAGTCGAAGCCTGCTTGCGGGGTTGCTGTCGGTCTGCGCAATTTTGGCGTTTGGTTGTCAAAATTTACCTCGCAGCGGAATAGATCAAAGCGGTGATAGGTTGTTTGAATCGTGTCCTTTGCCGAATATTTTTTCTGATCGTTGCAATTTATTTGGGAACAAAAGTAACGCTGCGCAGGTTCCGACTCCAATTCAAGGTAACTCAAATTTGCCATCATCTTCGTCTGCTGTTCCGGCATCAACATTGTCGTCGCCGTCGAGTCAGCCGGGCGTTATTATTCCCAACGCCGGTCTTCCGGGCAATTTTGGTTCGTCTGCATCCGGTGTCTCATCGCTTGCAACTTACGGCTCAACAGCCACAGCCGTCAACCCGAATATGCACGGAGTCAATACTGCTGTTGTTCCGCGTGAAAATGCGGAAGGTTTGCATCCGAGTTTTGAGGAGAGCGGCGGTTATGTTGTTGCGACTGGAGTGATTGAGCGTCCTTCGCTTCTTGTTTCGCCGGTTGAGCAGATTGCGCCGGTTGGTAGTGAGGTGGTGTTGATTGCGAGTTATCTCGGCAAGAAGGATCGGCTTGTGACGAATGAGAAGGTTGAGTGGAATCTTGAGGGTGTTGGCAGTTTTTTGAAATATGACAAAGGATCGCATTGTGATCTGTTGGTTGGAGATTTTGTCAAAGCGAGCAAAATATCTGAACGGTATGTCATAACAAAGACGAGTCGACTTTATCAAACGTTGACGCGCGGTACGCCGGAGACGCGTGATGATTTGCACATATTGCAGGGTCAGACGTGGGTTTCGGTCAACTCGTTGCGTGAAGGGACGACTCACGTATCGGCGTTTGCGCCGTCGTTGTCGGATTGGTCGAGGCGGACGATGTTTGGTTTGATTCATTGGGTTGATGCTCAATGGGTGGTGCCGGTGTTGCCGATTGCGCCGGTTGGAGAGAGTCGTGTTTTGACTACGACTATTTTGAGGCGGACAAATGGACAACCGCGTCAGGGGTGGATTGTGCGTTATGAAATCCTCAATGGTCATCCGGCGGGATTCGGAAATACATTTGCCCAAATTCAAGAAGTGGTCACAGATATTTCGGGGCAAGCCTCCGTTATTTTATCGCAAAAAGAACCGAAGAGCGGCACAAACACAATTTCCGTACAAATAATCCGACCGGGCAGCGGTGTTGGCGGTCAAGATAGTGTGGCGGCGGGTGATAAGCGGATAACTGTTGGTTATGAGACGTTGCGGCAGACGTGGAGCGGTGAAGCTAACGTGCGTGTGAATATCAAAGGACCTGAAAGAGGGAGTATTGGTAGTGAGTTGCCGTATGAGATAATTGTTACGAATAATACTGATTTTAATGTTGAGGGAGTTTTGGCGTTATCGATGCCTCCTGTTGCGAATTATGTTCGGAGTACGCCTCCGATTTATATGCAGTCGGGTCAGATTTTGTATTGGAACGTGGAGATTCCGGCAAAACGATCTGCAACAGTAAACGTCATTTTGAGACAAAACAACGCGGGTCGAATGATATTGGAGTCAAACTTTACACCGGGCAGTCGGGTAAATACGCAGCCAAATTTGCCCGCAAACACAAACAACTCAGTCAACACAACACGCGACCAGTCCGGCTCAATCGCGCCAATATTGCCAAACATAAATACACCAACAACACCAAACACAAACAACACAACCGGCGCAACAACATGGCAAAACTCAACAACCATACTAGGTGCTCCAACAAATACTCCAAACTCAGTTTATTCAGATAGCCGTTATGAACATTTGCGGTTAAACATAACGGTCGATGCGGAAACGCCGCTTGTGGTGGGCGAGAAGTTTCACATCAAGTTAAGTTTGGACAATCAGAGCGGAGTCGATTTGCGCAATGTTGTATTGCAATTGCCGATTCCGAAGGAGTTGCGCAATTCTGAAAAATACGTGTTCCAAGGTCCGCAAGATGTAAGCTATAACAATACAATGACACTAGATACGCTGTTTAATATCAAGCAAAAATTCGCTGTAGTAGAAGCCAAAAAAACGGTGACAATGTTGGTAGGATTCCCGACGTTGTTACCAGCGGGTTATGTGTTGACTGGCGAGTTATATATTGA
>JAISQS010000005.1 GCA_031274045.1 Planctomycetaceae bacterium
ACAATCGGACGCACTGCTCGATCAAAAATACCCAACAAATACGCAATCGCCAACCCATAATTTGTCACCGGAATATTCGCATTCTTGCAATACATTAAACGACTCAGCATCTCACGCCTGTTCCACATACACGCCCCGCAATGAATCACAAGATCACAATTGAAATCATCCGTCAAAAACTCATGCCCGCGAATATTCCTGATTTGCAAATCGCCGCCGACAAATTGACGCAGCAACTTCGGAATTTTGACCGTACCAATATCCTCCTCAATAGGATGATGCGTACAAGACTCCGCAATTACAACCGATGACCCCGCCTTCAATTTTCCAATCGCACGCGCCCCATCAATCATAATCCCCAAGTCAGCTTTTTGACGCGCGAACAAGATTGAGAACGATGTGAGCGGGATAGATTCGGGAACGGTTGCGGAGACTTGGGCGAATGCTTGCGAGTCCGTAACAACCAACGCCGGCGGCGGCGAAATACGCTTCAACACGTCTGCAAGTTGCGCGTCTTGAACTACAACACACGACAAATGTGCATCAAGTATCTCACGAATTGCCTGAACCTGCGGCAATATCAGACGACCCTTCGGTGCTTCCTTGTCAACAGGAACCACAAGCACAACCATCGAATCAGGAGGAACAAGATCAACAAGTATCGGCGGCTGAGTCAAAAAATCATCAGGAACGGATTGCAGGAGAGCGTTGTGCAGGTCAATAATCCCGCGACCCGTCACCGCGTCCGTCAAAACATAAGGAATCTTCAAAGAAACCAACTCCTCAATAGTCTCAACACGAGGCTCCGAAATGTCCACTTTGTTCAAGACATAAATCACCGGCACCGAACGATTGCGAAAAGCAACAATCAAGTCCAACTCAAAACGAGTTATCGGAGAGTCCGCCGTCGAAACAATTATCCCAATCTCCGTCCGATCAAGAACCGACTTCGTCTTCTGTATCCGCAACTCACCCAACGCCCCCTCATCATCAACACCCGCAGTGTCAATCCAAAGAACAGGACCAATCGGTAATAACTCCATCGGCTTCTCAACAGGATCGGTAGTTGTTCCGGCTGTTTCGGAGACGATTGAGGTTGTCTGATGAGTTAGTGCGTTGAGCAATGACGACTTGCCGACGTTGCGGCGTCCGAATATACCCAAGTGCAATCGAAAACCTTTAGGGGTTGTTTGCATAGTATCATTTTTTTTGTCTTTATAATTCAAATCGGCTGTATTGAGTTCGTCAATTTCGCGTGATGCTCGCGGATAATTCGCACAACTCCCTTGCAATAACTCCAACAAAACTCAATACTCTCAATTAAAGAATAAGACCAAATAGTATAGGGTTAAGATTTTACGTACATGTTGATATTGAATTTGCTGACGTGTATGTTGGTGACATTTTATTTCTTTTGTCCACGCGGCAAATTTGATCAACACACTCCCGACACAAGTTGCAATATCATACAACAAATTTACCATTAAACAATCCTGTTATATCATCAGTGCAAAGATAATCACAGGAAGGTAGGGGAAAGTAATGGAAGGTTTAGATATACTCTTCACGCATTAAAATTAGATTCTAGTTTTTTTATTTTTATTTTTCATGCGAAACACAAAAAAAAACAAATAAAAATTCCTGATTATTTCGGATTGTAATATATCAGCGAAATATTCGTTCTAACTCAACCTTAAGCTTTTTAGCACGCAGATAGCGCAGATTTTAAAGATATTCGCAGATAGAGAAGAACAGTCATTTATAAAAAAATCTGCGCAAATCCTGATAATCTGTGTTATCTGCGTGCTAAAAAAGCTATTTGATGATCATCTATTGACTTCCTGTGAAAAATTTCATAACGATTATGTAATAAAAATTGGAGAGCTTAACTAGTACATTATTCGGTCTGATTTTTTGAGCCAGATGTGAAATAGTTCTGTGCATTCTTCTTTATCGATTATTTCTGGTTTTAGCAATGGGCTATTTGCGGAGCCGTTTATTATGTTGTAGATGAATTCGTCGTCGAAGCCTCCGATTGTGGAGTCGTGTCTGTCGGCACCGAAGAACAGTTTTGTGATTCCAGCCCAATGTATCGCGGCGAGGCACATTGGGCATGGTTCGCAAGTGCTGTAGATTTCGCAATCGTGGATATTGAATCTTCCGAGTTTTTTTGTTGCTTTTCTTATTGCGACTATTTCGGCGTGTGCGGTTGGGTCGTTTGTTCCGATGACTTCGTTGTGTGCGGTGGCGATGATTTCGTCGTTGCGTACGATTACTGCGCCGAATGGTCCGCCCATATTTTTGTTCATTCCTTCAATCGCGGCATCAATTGCGATTTGCATATATTTATTCATTTTTGGTCTCCGTTTTGTTCTTTGTCAAAATCTAACATGACGTATTGGATTGGCAACCGACCAACCCGCTCCACATCCGTCAACAACGCACATAGTATAGACTGTACCTCCACAAAAAAACAAGCTACCAAAAACATACACACAACACATCAAAATTAAGACGGTTATTTTTCAACATGGAAATCGCGGAAAGACGGAAAGAACGGGAGTGACGGAAATTTTTTTAGAAATTCGCATTCTGCATTTTCCGTCTTTCCGCGTTTTCCGCGTTAAAAAAAATAAAATTTAACAAAACATGTATTGCATTTTTTTTCAAGTTAGAATATCATTCGCGGCAACTCGCTGTGTCGGTGAGTTTAGTCGTGATGAGTTTAATGTTGTCTGTATGACAAATTTTACTCGTCTGTTTAACGTCAGTGATTTATCGTTACAAAAAATGATAGTCTTGCCCAAAAGAGGCGCGCGGATTTTTTGATGATGATAAATTATTTAACATTTATTACATTTGTTCAAAATGTAACAACAAAAAATTTGGGAGAAAAATCATGAAAAAGACAAATTCAATTTCGGTTTTTAACGAAATTTCGCTTAATTTTAAGGGCGAAATGCA
>JAISQS010000017.1 GCA_031274045.1 Planctomycetaceae bacterium
CCACAATTGCAGTTTTTCCAGAAAAAATATTTCGCTGATATATTAGACTTGTTCCGTAACTTGCAAATTCAAGGGACAAATTGTGAAAAAACCTGTTTTTTGTCTACCTAAATCACCCAATCTCTTCAAATTCGGTTTTTTTTGAACAAGTCTATCGTGACTTGTTTTGGGTTGTGGAACAAGTCTATTTTACTTGCCAGATTCTTGGCAATTTTGGCATAATTTTCTTCACGGCGGGTAACATGAAAGGTCGTTTTGCATAAGCCGCTTTAACAGCAACTTTATCAGCTTTTTCCCGTTTTATATTTGCGTAATAGTCTTTAATGTGCTTCTGTTCGGCTTCAGACCTGGTATCCAATGGTTTTGGATTGTAATTTCTTTTTCGTTCGTTTCTGTCTTGCACCGTTTTTCGCCGCGTATAAACTATTTGGCTTCCGCCGAATTCGTGCATTTGATAAACGCTTTCCCCATGTTCCTCCGGTCGAGCATAAACGGTGGAATGTGATTTGCCGTAAATATCTTGCACCGCTGAAGTGTAAAGAATATCCCGCTTCATCCGCCGCCCTGACCGGTTACTCCAAGTTTTAGGAGGCGATCCCGCTCTTGACGGCTTGCGTTCATTGGATTTTGACATACGCCCCTTGCGGATTGACCACAATATCGTCTTACGCAACATAGCCGCTGCGTGTTGTACAGACTTAATATTTGATTGAGCAATCCGCTTTTTAACTTGCGGCGTTTTGTCAGTAATTCGTGTTTTAACTTCTATCATTCTACCGATGCCCTGACTACACCCAAAAAACAGTTATATTCCATAATCATTTCCATATCACAAAATATCAGATGTTTTGGTTGTGTGCATACTATTCTCGTTTCGTTACCATTACCGCCGATTACGCAGTGAATAAACGAATCGTGAATTTTTTCAAGCAAACCAATCAATTCATCAATCTCATCGGTAAGCAAACTTGAGAGATCGTTTCGATGTTTTAGCTTCGCATTGACAGCTATATCAATACTCCACTGTTGGCGTAAAGTATTACCGCGATTAACCGGCTCCGCCTTGCGATCAACCGGACAAACCACAACCAAAGGTTTGCCCAATAACTCCAACTCCTCCACATCCGCGACCGGTAAATACGCACGGCGGCACTCTACATTATCACCCACCAACAACGTGGTAGCCAAATAATCCAATACCGCCTGCGTTATTGTTTTTGTGCTTTTACTCATATCAATGTAAGTGCAGATTTTAGATTTTTGATTGCAGATTTTAGGTAATTTTTGATTGCAGATTTTTGATTGCAGATTTGAAGAAAAAATCTGCAATCTCCAATCTAAAATCTAAACTTACCCTCAATCTCCAATCCCTTATTCTTCATCTTCATCAGGCGGGTACCAGTCAACTTTTCGTCCGGCTGCTGATGGGCGCGCGGTAATTTCCCACGCTTGAACATCGTCATCAGCTTCCGACTTGTCGCCACTAAACAGCTCAAAGTCTCCAATAAGCCCCTCACCCCCCTCCTCATCCAACATGATAATCGTTATCGGCGTATGCCTCCCACGCAACGATTCCAGAATCAACGCCGTATCAGCCGGTCGAGTTCCGTCATCGTTTTTCTCATTGGGTAACGTGAACGTTATCTCTACGTCCAACAATCCTTTCATGTGTGCCTTGCGTCCACGATGGCGGCGCAATGTCGCATCCACATCCGAATACTCATAACCATATTTCGGTTCTCTAATTGACTCCGACAATAACATGCCGACCGCATTGGGGGTACTCAGACCAACCGGACCAACATAAAAATTGCCCTCAAATCCCATTAAAATCATAATTTTTTCTCGCTTTTTTGACTGTTAATTGTTTAGTTGTACTTTATTTAACTTCTACCGTATTTACGGTTTTACATTTTCGGCATTGACAATATTGATATTTTGTTTTGCCTTTCGTAAACGGTGCGCCGATGTTTTTGAACTTCGTGCCTTTGCAAGCCGTACAAATAGTCTCAGTCTTTTTACTGATTTCTGTTTTTGTAACTGTGTCTGTCATTTTTTAGTTTTTAGTTTTTGGTTTTTGGTTTTTGGTTTTTAGTTTTTGGTTTTTAATGGTGGGTAACTGACCGCCGGGCGGTTACGTGATCAAGGTAGCTGACCGACTGCCAGGCGGTCAGGTTTTCGGCGAGCGGAGCAAGCCGAAAACATGAGGGGCGGAACATGTATTGGTTCACCAAAACGCCCCCGTTTTGGCGTTTTGGTTTTGCCGATGTGTTCTGGCGATCCAGTTGTCGGCTATCGCCGACGTAACCGCCTGGCAGTCGGTTACCCACCTTACGGAATGCGGAATTCGGAATTCGGAATTAGGAATTTAGGATCAGTATCTTTAATTCCTAATTCCTAATTCCTAATTCCTAATTCCTAATTCCTAATTCCTAATTCCTCATTTCGCATTTCGCATTATTCGTCACCGTCAACGGCTAATTCCAGCGCGTCAATTGACGCGGTTAAATCCGTCAAATCAACATCGGCATCAATTTCACCAACCAAACCCGCCAACACCGGCAAACTCAAATCTGTTGACGGCGTTACGCTGAGTGTGGTTGATGTTGCGGTTGCTAATGCACCGACATTTGTTACGAGTGTTGCTTTTGCTGTTGAGACTGTTGCCGTCAACGTGTCAATTCTTGTCTGTAATTCTGTTACTGACATTTCTGATTACCTCCTCTTCGTGTTGGTTCTCTTTGTTGGTTTCGCTGCTTTTACTTCGTCGTTTTGAGTTGACGGGTAGGTAAAAGTAGTGATTTCGGTGTACTGTTCAGGTGTAATAATCCCTTTTTCAACTGCCTTCAAAATCATCGGGGCAGTCCACAGTTTACGGTCGAAATTTCGTTTAATAGTTTCAAAATTCATTTTAATTTACTGGTTTTACAAATTTTGTAAGTTTTGGAACTCTAGCGCGGCGGCGAGTCTTTCCAAAGCATCCGGTTCCGGGTCGGGCGTTGGCGGCGGCGTGTTCAATATTTCCTCTAATTTTGGAATATTCTCCGACGGAGCTAAACTTGAATCCAATCCATGCGCCGAGCATAGCGATCCGTAATTGTGAATCGCGTAAATCATCTCACGGGCATCGTCCGTCTCAACCAATGTCCGAAACGACAACGCAGACGGAAAACTTTGCAAAAACCGCTCCCGCGTAAAAATAACATTCGCTGGCGACAAATACGTCTTGTCTCCGGTGTAAAGCTCTAATTTGATCATGTTTTTTTGTTTTGACTGATTGTTTACGTCTAGTCTATTTTAAATACGTCTACTCGTGAAGTTAAGTTAGAACTATCGAGCTTTCCTCCGTATAGCATCGCATGGTCTCCAACAGACAAAAAAGTACGTTTACTAATGTAATCGCTCGCGTAAAGTTCTATTGGAAGCCGTACCATTGCGCTGTTAAAAACGTCAATCTTAATGCTTTCAAGAGTAGGAACACTAGATTCTGTCACCATCAATAAAAATTCTCCTATAACAGCAGTTTTGGTAACTATATCTTTTGAAGTACCCTTCAAGATTGTCATTGTTGTTTTTACAAGAGATTGGTCAAGTATTTCAACTGTATCCGATCTCTCACTTACAACCGAGGAGCTTATTAAACCTCCGCTAATAATAACTTTGTCATTGAATTTTACTGCATCAACTTTCCTTCTGGCTAACACAGTTATTGGATTTGATCGCACCAAAGAACTATTGTAGGCATCAACTGTACCCGAAACTCCGTTAGCGTTGTCACCTCCAATAAACAAAGCATATTCTCCATTGCCAACACCCCCCATCTGTATTCTTGCTGTTTTCAAGGCAGTTGGCGTAGATCGCACAAGGCTACTATTGTAAGCGTTGACAGTTGCTACGTATGCCGTAGTCCACCCTCCGCCGAACAATACATAATCCCCGACCGAAGCACCTTCCGAGACATTATGCTTCGTTTGCGATAGCACAGGAACCGTTACTTTTGTCAAATCGGAATTATACGCTTCTATTTTGTTGCTTAATGTACCATCGGGGGCAAACAAAGCATAACTACCCACTGATCCGCCTGAAACATACGTTGACGTTATATCTGGCAAAGTCACCATCGTCAAATCCGGACTGATTGCCTCGACCGTATATTGTCCGGTTCCCGCTTGGTCACGTCCGCCTGCGAAGATCGCATACTCACCCGCCTTCGCTCTAGCAACATCATAGGTTGCATAATTCGTTGGTAGTACAGAGTAGAGATACGGTCTTCGTGTTCCTGTTGGCAGTTGTCTGATTTTTGCGGCAAGCGTTACGAAAGAGTCTGTCCCCAAAGCTGCAACTCCTTTTTCGGAGATTGCGTCTGCAATTTCGGCTTTTCCGTCAACCACTTTTCCCGTCAGTTGGTTGACATTAGCCGTGAGTTGGTTTATTTGGGTTTGACTCATTCAGTTCACTTTGGTTATAATCAATCTTGATCGCACCGACGGGGGCGTGTTGGAGATCGTAAGGTGGGTAACCGCCCGGCGGTCGGTTACCCACCTTACGTAACCGCCTGGCAGTCGGTTACCCACCTTACGTAACCGACCGGCGGTCGGTTGCCTACCTTGACTACTTTACGTTGCCCTCGATTGCGTTTTCGAGTTCGTCCAATACGATTCTTTTTAAGCATTCACAATTGTCGCCAAGTTCAATGTTGCCCCCCAGATCGCCTGATAATTTTTGCACAAAAATACGTATGTACGACTCGTCATGACTCAATGGTACAAAACATTGTTTCGATTCACTCTCAACGACTTCGTAAATTTTGTTGTCTGAAATGACGCGGTCACCAGCGTGCGGAATAATCTGTTCCCCATCAACTCGCAACAGCGCAGTTTTGATGATATAACTCCGCAAATTAGATTTTGCGTGAAAATTACCGCGAGAGTTACCGAATCCGGATTTGCTAATCGGCAGTTTTGGGTTCGTTGGAATCGCCGGTATATTTTCAATAATAAACAAATTCTGCCGCCGATACGCCAACCGAATCCCAAACACCTTTTGCAAATTCCGCATCAAAAATTCTACATCATCAGTGAACTTCATTGTTGTTTTAGTTTTTAGCGAAATGCGGAGTGCGAAATGCGAAATTCGGAATTAGGAGCAGTATCTTTAATTCCGAATTCCGAATTCATAATTCCGCCGGCGGTCAGTTGCCTACCTTGTTTTTACCCTAGCAATCTTACTTGTACAAAAGCGTCCGCTGATTCTGCGGCTTGGACAGCAACACCTATTTGCGTGTTTGTTGCCACTGTCGCAGTTGCTTTCTTGGCAGTTGCGTCCCAATAGACTTTCGTGCCGAGTGCAATTGCACCTGTTGCCTTTTCAATTTCGTAAATTCCAACCAACGAAATTGTTCCCGATTCGTTGGCAGGTATGTCAAGGCGCGTTATCCCGACAATATCACCCACAATCACAACCGTCCCAGCTTCAGTGTTTTCGGTTGGTGTGTAACTTATTACTTCGCCTGTCTGTTGATATCTTGCTTTCATTTTTTTAGTTTTTAGTTTTTAGTTTTTTGTTTTTAGTTTTTAAGGTAGCTGACCGACTGCCAGGCGGTCAGGTTTTCGGCGAGCGGAGCAAGCCGAAAACAACGGGGCGGAACATGTGTTGGTGAACCGACGCGTTTTCCGCCCCAGTTGTCGGCTTGCGCCGACGCAACCGCCCGGCGGTCGGTTACCCACCTTACGTTGCCAATTCGGAATGCGGAGTTCGGAATTCGGAATTCCGAATTACGCATTCCGTCGCCAGCAGTCGGTTGCCTACCTACGCAGTTACTTTCAAGAACGCACGCGAGTCTTGTAAAGCGATTCCAAAGTCAATGAATCCCCGAAATTGGATTCCGAGCGTGTCAAAGTCAGCATCAGCTTGCTCGACAGTTGGTGCTTTACGTCCGTCAAGGAACGCGACCTCAATTCCGCTGATTCTGTTCGGATCGGCGACTAAATACCACGTTGACGGCGAATTCCCATATTTTGCGTGTTGCAAAAACGGCGTTGACAAAACCTCATAACTCCCTGCGAAAATGTTCGCAGTTCCGTTTATGGCGTTTGTTCCTTCGAGATTTGTCGATTTCATCAACGTTAGCGCGGCGTGCTTTAATGCCGGCGGCACCAGCAAGAATTTTGCGCTGATTCCAAGCGGTTTGCCTGCTTGTCTCTCCTGTTCCGCAAATTTGCTTTCAGCGGCAGCGATTCCGTCGTAACTAAGCGGCGTTGTCTCAAGCAGATTTTTGTGGTCTGCCGAAAAATAGTTTTTGCCGTCTTCCGCCTTGACGTTTGCTTTGGTTAGTAACTTCCAGAAGTTTTCAGTGATCGCGTCCCCTGCGCCGAGTCCGATCATTCTCGGAATTTCGGCAAATGCGCCGAGATCGTCATCAATAATCATCTGTCGCGTCAAAGAAAACATGATTCCAAAAGTGTCAATTTTCTGTGAAAATTGCTCCTCTCCGAGTTTACCATGTTTTAACTCTCCGCCGTTATCAACTTTTTGGAAGTCGAATTGTCCCGTCATTCGGTATCTGGTGTGTTTTTTGAAGTCATTCACACTCCCCTCGTGTGCGATTTTTTTCCATGTGTCATCCACACTCTCAAAACCTTCGAGAAGAGTTTTGTTCGCGATATTTGAGAGAATATTTGGCAAAGATACACTTGAGAATGCCGCTTTTAACCACTCTTTCGGTTCGGCACGAAATCGCGGTAATCTCTTTCCACTTGCGAGTTCAATGAACTCTTGTAACCCGCACCCGACGTATTTGTCCGACAGTTCGAGGTTTTTTGCGTTGTACTTTTTTTCAATGAACGCGAGTGATACTCCCGCACATCGTAGTCCGATAACTTCCAAAGTTTCGGCAGATAGAGTTGCGGCGTTTCCTTCGTGTCCGGCGATAATTTGGTTTGCGTTTGGCATGTTCTTTTTGTTAAATTCTGCTTGGAATTTTGTGAGCGTCCACCCCTCCGCGATTGCTTGTGCTTGCAGTGCGATTTCTTTACCGTCTGCGTAAAGTTTAATCGCGCTTATGCGTCTGCCCTCGCTGAGTTCGTTTGCGAGTTCTGTTTGTTGTGTTACTGCGTTTTGCATTGCGTTTGCATTTTCCGCATTTTGGTTTACTTCAGCATTTTTCGGCTGTTCGTTTTCCATCGATGTTTCTGCGTTGTTTTCCACAACCGCGTTTGTGTTTTCCGTGTTTAATTTGACTTTTGTGTTTGGCATTTGTCTTTTAAAGTTTGTTGGTTCTAGTTCAATTTTAAAATTTGCGTCGAGTGCAATTGTTGCGCTGGTTTTGGCATCCGCACCGGCATCAACAAAAGATACTTCCCTCAAATTTAACTTTTTTATCCACAAGGCTTCACCCTTTATGGTTCGTCCGTTTACCTCAACAGTTTCGTCCGGCAATATCCATTGGTATTCGAGTATCTCACCTCCAATGGAAACCTGCCAATCAAAACCGTTCTTTGCGGCGGTCAAAATTTCTTTTGTCCACTCGTTGTCTCTGCTGATTACTCCTTCACAAGTAACCGCGTTATTTTCAACCTTTACAGTTGTTGTGTGTCCAATTCCACACATGGGATCGTGTTGAAATCGCACTGGTAATTTTTGCGACGGGTATTTTATGCCCTTCGTGTCGATTATTGTGTCGATTCCATACTGTCTGACAGTTGAGCCTGTATATGCGTTCAATTTAAACGTCGGGAGTTTTTGGGTTCCCTTGTTGTCTCCATCGTCGGCGGCAGTCTCTAAATTAAATTCTATTGGTTGCGTGATTAGCTTTATAAATGGCATTTTTAAGTTTTTGGTTGTTTGTTTTCTGTAGGTTGCACTTTTTCGTCTATTCCGAGTGTTTTTAATTTTTTTTGTTCCCTTGCAAACTGTTCCACTACTTCCTCCCAATCGTTTCCGAGCCTCGCGTTCTCAATCGCAAGATTTGATATTTTTGCGTTAATTCTTTCCGCAGCTGCTTTCGCCTCCTTGATCGGATCGACATGTTCGTGACCGTCGTAGAAAAATTTTGCGTACTTTTTTATTTCCGCGACATCAATTTTCTCCGGTACAATTCCAACATTAACAGCATCAGCATACCATACCGACAATAACGGATACAAGACAAAATTATCACACGAGTTTTGTTCGATTTTTATTGATCGGAAAAAAGTTTGGTGATCTAATCTCCCGCTCGCATAATTGTAATTTGACGAATCTCCTAGAATTATGTTTGCCGGAGTGTTCATGCACCGCCCGATTTCAGTTAGTATTTCTCGTTTGAACATCTGGTAGGTTGTTTGGGGCTGTTCCGCTTTTATCTGGTCGATGTTCCAACCTTCCGGTAAAACCGTTGCAGTTCGTTTTTCCAGTTCGATATGTTTTCCGTATTCTACGGCGGCAGCTTCGCCGTTTGCGGGCATGTTCGTGTGTATGACGGCGGCAAAATCGGCGGCAGTTTCGGCGGCGGCGATTACCGCAAGCGTGTACCGTCTTAATTGGGAGAACAAAGGAAGTACCGAAGTCAATTCTGAAATACCCCGTGATTGTTCTGCGCGATCTTTCCTGAACCAATGAATCACGAAGTTCGCGCTGACCGTTTCGGTTTCACTTAAAATTTTTCCTAAAAACGAGTCTCCCGGATGTTCTTTTAGAATTGTGTACGAGATTGGGTTGCCGTATTTGTCATAGTTTATTCCGTCAACTTTTTGCTTGAAATCAGGGTATGGCGTTGTTACACGGTCAGCTTCAATGATTCGCAGATCAATTTTTACATCACCGTGAACGCGCGGGTTTCGTATCATCACACCAAACGCTTCACCATCAACACACTTCGCCTTTCGCATTGTTTGCAATTTTTCACCTAGTACAATCGCTTCCGCCCACGCTGTAAATTCAGTTTCGACAACAGAATTGAATTTTGCGTCTGTGGTGAGCATTTGTAACCTTGCCCCCGTCCCGATACAAGCGTCTGCCAGGGTCAAGACTAACCCCCTCGCATACGAGTTATTCGCTGTTTCGTACCTTGCCCTGTTACGCAGCGTTCTACGTACCTCCGGCGTGTTCGCCGCGTCCGGCGAATAATTGTCGGCATTTCGCCAAGCAGATGCGTTGTCGCGATTCGTTTGCGCGGCATCGTATTTTTGTTTTACATTGCCGACAAAACTCCTAACAAATTTTTTCAGAAACTTTAGCATTTACATAATTTTTTGATTGCAGATTGTAGATTGCAGATTTGAAGAAAAAAACTGTAATCTACAATCTCCAACCTTGCACTATTTAGGTTCTATCTTTATCAAATTTAGCGGAAATTTTTTTGCTTGTAAGACAGATTGTTCCGCTCTTACTTGTCTTATATATTTCGCGGCAGCTATAACATCGCTTGCGTCGCGATTCGTTACCATCCCCGTTTCCGTTTGGACTGACTTTGGTGATTCCAAAATGTCCAATAGTTTTTCTTCCAGTTTATCTTCAAAGTTTTCTGTCATTTTTTTTGGTGTCGCGATATATTGATCAATCGTTCCATTGTTGCAAGGTTGTTTCAATTGATTCCAGCCGTTCGTTCGTTGTCGTTATCCAACTGTCTAACGTTTTATAAAAAGTTTCGCGTTCAGCTTTTGCATTTTCAATTAACGTTTTTACGTCTTGACGGTGCAGTTCATCTTTTTCCTTTTGATACGCGATTAGTTTTGGTATTCCCCAAAAAAACGCGCCTAGGAAAACGAACAAAATTGCGGCGAAAGCCGTCCCCTCTTTAGCGAATTGTATCAATGTTGGTTCCATTTTTAGTTTCTCCCCAATCCTGAAAAGTCTGGTTTGCTGTTTCGTCTTGCAATGCTGTAAATCATATATGCACCGTAATTGCTTGAACCGGCGATAACCTTCTCTGCAGTCTGTTTGCTCATAAAACCGCTTCCATCGTTCCATGAGTTTGTGTCAGTGATTCCGCCGTCCGCTCTTACGGGATAACCTGCCGTTCGGCAATGGTTCGTAGTTCCACTTACCACCCAATCTCCTGTCGTTTTGTTTTTTGCGAGTTTCACCGTCGTGCCATACACGATATTTCTCCCCGCTGCGGAGGCTATAAACCATGCGTGATAATCAAGCGGCATTCGCACAACTTCAATATCAAATATTACCGCCTGATCTTTCCACTTCTCAAAAAAAGCTTTGCCATTTCGCAACAGGCTCTTTTGCAATTCACCGGAATACTTTGGTAATCCGTCAATGTCTTGTGGTAACACTCCGTATTTCGTTACGTGTTGCATCGCGAGGCTGATCGACATACCATTATCCCGTCTTTGTCCTACAAGATACTTTCCGATACCATAAACCCACGCTTTGTGCGTGCGGAAAATAGTGGTCTCCTTGCCTCGCAATGCTTGTGCCGCCATCGTCATATCTATCGCATTCGATGTCCCCCAAGCACAACAGTCATTAGTTTCTTGTGCGCCGAATTCATAGTTCGTGTAATTTGACTTGCCGGCTGCGTGCAAAACTTTGACCGCTTCTCGAACATTCGTCTTTACCGGCGTAATCGCGTGCGAAAGTAATTCGAATTTTACATCATCCCACTCGCGAATTTTCCCACAACACATTCCGCTGTCGCAGAGTTGGGCAAAATTCTCGAAGTCTTGCGGCTCATCTTCAGACCGCCATCCGTTGTAATTGTCGTAATTGGTTGACATCATTTTTCAAGAATAAACGTCTCCGTTTTGTTGGTTTTTCGTTTTCTTTTTTTTGTGGTACGGGAAACACGGACGGCGTGATTTTTTCGTCCGTGTTGCCTGCGGCATCGTCATCAGTTGGCGGCGCGGGCACCGTCTCCGGCTCCGGCTCCCACGCGTGAACCCTCAATCCACTGCCAACCTTCCTATACACATCACGCAAAACATTTTTTTCGTCTTTGACACTAGCTTCAATCTCAGCGGCAATTTTGGAGTCCAACGGTTGCAAAATTTCGCGTTCGTTGCCCGATAAAACTATTGTCGATTTTATACGGACATCCTCGCGTAACTTTTGGTCTGTTGACCAG
Source organism: Planctomycetaceae bacterium (assembly GCA_031274045.1). GTDB lineage: Bacteria > Planctomycetota > Planctomycetia > Pirellulales > Thermoguttaceae > WRKP01. The sequence continues at coordinate 11,057 of JAISQS010000017.1, forward strand.
TTTTCAACCGAATCCAGATAACACCACGCCCACCGATCACGCAAGTCATCAGGATACTCCGCCGCCATCGTTTTAACATTCGCCTCAATGTCGTCGGTTGTCGTTTTAGCTGTTCCGGTTGCGGTCGTAAAATAGACACCAAGCACAAACCCAAAAGCAATAGACAGCAAAACCGTTAAAACTGTTTTTGCCGTCGGCATTGTCGGCAGGCGAATGTCTGGAATTGGAATTGTTATTTGCATTTTTCAATTGTGTTATGCTTTTTAATGTAAAAGATTTCACCGCAAGCCGCGCATTGGGTTCTTGCAACTTCTGTAACTTGGTACGGCTTGCCTTCCCAAACTCCCGATTCGATTTCCCGCCACCAATGGTTTACTACTTTTTGATTTAAATGCTTACAACGAGGACATTGGTAAGGATTTAAGTTTGCCTCTTGATCCGGTTCCGCTTCTAGAGTTGGCTTTTTTGTCATCATTTTTTATAAAAGGTTGACTTATTTTGTATAAACGGGTAGCGGATACTGCGCTCCTTTGATGTTGCGTTTTATGTTGCTTGCATGTATCCGCCCCCGTCTCCCCTAACCGTCCCCGTCCATTCTTTTGCTTATGCCATGTATTGTTCGCTGATTGGTACGTCATCAAGTTCGTCGTGATCGTGTGCCGTTGCAGCCGGTATCCTTTTTGTATGTCTCAACGCAAGATAATCCGCATCTGATACGTCCAGCCAAGCAAGACTCAACCGCTCTTTTATTCTCTCAGTCAGTTTTTCTTCAGCCGTTTTTTCCGGCGTGACTTCGATCACGTCTGGTTGTGCGATTTTGATTTTTTCAATCGTCTCCTTAATTGATTGGAAAACCGACTGCACAGCATCACTCCCGATGAGATCACAAATTGATTTTACAATCGCGATGATCGTTGGAATGTTCTTTCCGATTGCCCACATGTTTGTTATCAAACTCGGCATGTTCGTAAACAAAGCAATAATTGTTGACATTTTTTTTCCTTTTGTTAGAGTTTTTTTGTTACCGTTTAATTTGCGAGTTTTACGACTTTACGTTCTCTTTTCACGACGGCTTCGTCGGCTTCTTGTCTGATTCCAAGAACACTCGCACCCACCATACAACCAACTAAACAATCCATAAGATGATTGTCTCGTCCGGGTATGATTTGCCATTCGTATTTTTTGTTTTCTCCCGATTCGACAAATTTTGGTACTTCTGCGTTGCAGTGTTCGCTTATCATTCTGTGCGTTTCGTGGTCTGTTCCAAAAAACGTCAATCCGCCCCTTTCCCCCGCCCCAACCGCGAAACCTTCGTGTAATGCACCCTTCCAATAATTTGAGTCAATCGTTATCATCCTGAATAATCGTTGCGATGGTCTTTCCTCAACCCAATACACACCAAAACGTCTACCCGGCTTTTTTAACCATTGATGCATCGGTTTATTTTTCGCCGTTATTCCAATCCCCTTCGACGGCTGAGCACTCGGCAAGTCCACAATACGAATCGCATTCTCAACTATTTCCGGTACATACCCGGCATCAACTAAAATTTTTATAATTGATAACGTTGCATTTCCATCTTCATCGCCTTCAATATGCCACTGCGTTGCTTGCAAATCTCTTAACAGGTCTACGAGTCCTTGCTGTATTGCTGCCTTTGTTTTTATTGACGGATAAGCCTTTTGTAACGTCACTAGATCATTGTCACCCTTGCGGAAAAACTTTCGTGTCTGTTTCGGATACGTTCCATAATCCAGCACATAACCCGTGAAATCCGGCGCGAATCCCATTACACAAAAATATAAAATGTCGTCGTGAACATCAATAAACGCAGTGAGAGTACTTACGTCACGCGGCACAATTTGTCTCGGTAAACCATTTATTCGCGTGCGGATTATATTGGCATCAACACACAATAACCCCTGTCCCTCCTTTACCGGTTCATTTTGGTACTCCGACATGAAACCAGTGAAGTTGTCTGCCCACTTTATCATTGCGAACTCAAGGGCATCGAGCGTATTTGCGGAGTAGTTTGCTTTCCATGCTACCTTCGCGCCTTTTTGCATTTCGGTGCGGTTCTTTTTGTAAAAAACTGTTGCCGCAACCCCATCTTCATTCTTTCTGATTTCACGATATTTCTCCCATAAGTCCATGCGTTCAGGCATCGTTTCAATCATTTTGAAAACGAGTCCCCTCCATTGTGGGTAAAGGTTGCGGTCTAAATAACGGCTTGCCAAATCGCCGTCCTTTATGACCGTACAAGCCATGAACATCGCGAGTTCTTCACCGGGTGCAACTAAACCCTCAATAGTTGAATCAATTGTTTCACTCAATTTGTCAATTCGACGGGCGGATCTCGCGTCGGCATCAGTCTGCGGATCATCCAGCAAGATCATGTCCGGTCTCGCATTTTCGCCTTCAATATCCTTTTTTTGTCCGCGTATTGCACCGTTAATTCCAACCGCGCTGATTGTTGCCCCGTTTGCAAGACTGCCGTAAATATTCGCGAAAGTTATGCTCTCAGGCTGCCATGCGATATTCGTGAGTTCTCCTAAATAGAGCTGTCCCCTTGCTAGTAGCGCGCTGCCGTTCAATTTTTTGAAAGGATAAATTGCTTCGGGGAAGTCCTCCAGCAAAGCTTTCGTTCCAATAATCGCATCTTTGACATTCTTGATTATCTTTTTGGCTTCGGTTTTCGTTGCGCCAATTACCAAAATGAAACGACAATGTCCGTACAGCAAAGCCCATATCGCGGCGGTCTCGATCATAGTTGTTTTTCCGCTTCCGCGCGGCATTGCCAACGCGAGTTTTCCACCGCCTTGTATCAATATTGTTTCAACCTTTTTTATTACTTCCAAATGATAGTTTGACCACTCAAGTTTGAATTTTTTTGGAAAGTAATTCTCACAAAATAGTCGAAAGTTTTTGCGTGCAGCTACCCTCCTTTGCGGATTTTTAATTGGTGGTAGCGGTGCTATTTCTCGCGCGGAACGTGAGTTCTCACGCGAGCGAATCGCCATGTTCTCTCTATGTGTATCTTGGTGCATTTTTTATGTTAGTCGATCTTTTGGATTACACTTTTGTCATTGGTTGATTATTTTGCTTGCTAATATCCTCACTAATTCAACAACCGGTGTTCCTTGCGGTGCGAGTTGTAGTGGTTCAAGATACGTTCTGATTTCATTTTCAATTTCGATGGCGGTGTTCTCTCCTCTTGTCATGTTTTCGTCCGGCTTACGTTTCAAGCCAAGCATCAGACTAATTTCGCGTCTGGTTGCGAGTGCTGTTTTGTAGTCTTTTATTTTGATGTTGCTCGCGTAGAGATCGTTTAGGCTTGTGATTGCCTTGCCGAATTCTTCGTCTCTGTTGTAATCGGCGGCTCGCGTCAATAAGGTTCGCGCGCCCTTTATCGCTTCATCGACTTCTGTCGCATCAATATGCAATTCATTCAAGCAGACCGTTTTGACGATTTCAATTGACGGGATTTTGATCATCAGCCCCGCAACAACTTCTAATGTCTTGTTGTCCACCATGTCCTAGTTTTTTCCGTTCTTTTTGTGCGAGAATACCTTTATATATGCTGTAATAAAATTCGAATAATTCTTTGTCGTTATTTATTACTGTCTGTTCCATGTTTGAGTTATCAGATAAATTCCCGCTGCTCTCGATGACTATGTAATTATCATTTTGCTGTACCAAATAAATTTTCGCATGGGAGTTTATCACACAAAATTTTCCGCCGTTTTGGATAATGCTATTGATTATTTGCTCGTAGACTGCAGTGTCTCGGCTGCGATTCATCGTGCTTGTAAAAAATGCAAAATTTTTTACGGTTCTTTTTTGCATCATTTCAATAATCGTGTTGGCAATTTCCCTGTTACAAACCCAACTCGATAACAATAACGTTTCAACTTCTCCCCCTAGATATTCAATTGTTTGTAGGATTACCGACCAGATGTCAAATAAATTTACTCCGAGAATGTGGATTGATTCACCTTTCGCTGGTAACACCTGATAAACTTCTGTTAGATTTTTTTGTTTGTCGGTTCGTCGGAGTTGTGTTTTAAGTTCGCGTTTTATTTGCTTTGCAGTCGGTTCGATTACAACTTGGTGGTCTGTTTGTTCGCCGGTTATTGCTTCTTTTATCAACTCCGCGTCTAACCCGCAATCAAGGTATCCTAGAAAATTTGCCGAATCTGCTAGATTGGAAAAATCGTAATCTGAGAAAAAATTCGTGGTTGTGTCGCCTTCCATTTTTTTCTTTTAAATAAATAAACAAAACTCTACTTTGGTACTGTTTCGTTTGAGGTAGCTTTGGGGCTTTTCGGGGTAGTACCTTTTATAATTCGACGCGGGGCGGGTTGGTGCGGATCAAACCATTTGGGTCTCAAACCTTTTTCAACTTGGGCGACAATTATTTTATGGATTCTGTCGTAACGTTCGCGTTCTTGCCCAACGAGGTTTACCCCTTCATCTGTCGCGGCGGTCTCCTCCTCTCCATTTGCACAGCGTGATGCGGCGTTGGCGGCACATATTGGACACGGTGTCAGATTTGTTCGCTGTCCACAAGTTGGGCAACGGTGTTCGACCGTCAAAGTAAAGTCCAATAATTGGACAGGTCGGTTATCCAGTTTGCCCTTTGAAATTCGCATCACGGTCGTTACCGAGAGATTCTCTGCCTTTGCGATTTGGCGGCGGGTTTTGCCGGTTTTTAGTTGTCTCTTTACCGCATCAATTTTGCTTCGTGTGATCATCCTTATCCCCAAAAAAACAACACTACCAGACATCATTGTTGCGTCTCTGTTGTTGTTTGTCTGGTAGTGTGTGTCTGCGCGTCCATGAAAAGTTTTTGCTGAAAGTTTTGATGTTTTACCATTTTGTTTCGTTTCGTTCAAATTTTTTGTGGTACATTGTGTTAAAAAGTGAAACGATCTCAAAAAAAGACAAATCGTTTTGCACGAACTGTGGCGAAGAATGTCAATATTGGTACACGAATAGGACGAAGTCTAGTAATCTTACGTCCCAATTGATATTTGCGTTTTTGTACATGGTTTTGATAATTTTTTGTGTTTCGGCAACATCGTAGCCGGTGTCTAGGTAGGTAATGAAGGAGTTGAGTTGATTTAGCCTAAACGAGCGAATGTCTTTGACAACAGCGTTGCCGAGAGTTGCTTTGTTCAACTGAATTTCGAATACTTTGCCAACTTGAAACTTCTGTGGATTGTGCAATCGCAGGGTCGTGAAACAATTGCAGTTAAGTTTACGATTCCAGTTGTGTGAAAATGAAAGGATTTCAGGGACCATTGTATTAGTTTTTAGTTTTTAAAGGTAGCAAACCGACTGCTAGGCGGTTTGCGAAATTCGGAATTCGGAATTAGGAGCAGAATCTTTAATTCCGCCTTCCGCCTTCCGAATTTATGAGACAGTTATTTCTGTCTTGATAATTTTTCTATTTCTTTCCATGCGCCGATGGAAATTTGTCCTGTGGAGTGGTATTGGCATGTTTTTTTGTCGTATTCTGTGTTCTGGATATTGTGCCAACTTGACCATTCCTCAAAACTGCTCGGCAATACACGATCAAAAAACCGAAACAACAAACACAATTCTTTGCCGGTCAACAAATATCCATCAAGCAAATAACGCCGACGGAACTCAAATTCAAATTTAAAACTCATAAAAATAAAATTGGTTAAGGGTGTAGAGACGCAATGCCTTGCGTCTCTGTAATTCGGAATGCGAAATTCGGAATGCGGAATTAGGAGCAGAATCTTTAATTCCGAATTCCTAATTCCTAATTCCGAATTCTTAAGGGGTTACTAAATCGTTTTCAAACAAGTTCTCTATTTCGTTTTCAATATTCTCGATAGAGCAGCTTAATTCGTTGCAATGGTCAAGTATTTTTTGTAGTTTACTCATGCAAAACTTTTTATCACTTTCTATTTTTATAACGTGTAATA
>JAISQS010000161.1 GCA_031274045.1 Planctomycetaceae bacterium
CTTTTTGGCTATTACAAGAGTATCAAGTCACCAAATCCGATGAATGGTGTGACCAAGCAAGTATTTTTGTTGCCTCTTATGACCTCAATATGCTCGCCCAACAGCACCGCCAATATTGATGTCAAGAAATATTTAGAGGAAAATACTCTTGCAAATATTGATAAATGGAGATTTTTACATCTCCTTGAAAATCAAACCGTTAAAAGAAAAAAAGCATTAAAAAAAACGCCATAGTATAATCACACCTTTTGCACGCCCTACCCAACGGGGCAACAATATCAGACCAAGCGGAAGTTTTTAGTTTTCAGTTTTAATATAATTCTTACAGAAAACTCACTACTAAAAACTTCCATTATTGTTGATATTATTGGGTCGTTGCCCCGAGTGGTGTTCGTGAATCTCTTTCGTAGGGCGTTGCCCTACGCTATGAGCTTGTTGCCCTTTCAGGGCGTTAATACAGCGAATAAAAGATACAATGTAACACCCCCACAAAATACGAAATAATCAGAAAAATATTATAGAGCGATTCTTTTTTAACTCTTTTTTAACGCTGTACTTTCTACACGTGAAAATTCCATTTTCAATTGTAATCACCATGATTTGTATAGGCGCAAGGCATTGCGTCCCGCCCGCCTCTGTGCGTAATAGAACCACACAAGACATTCTACCGAGCGACGCAAATCTACGGTTTGCAAAATAAGGCTTAAAATCACTAAAATCATTCCCCACAAAATCCGAAATAATCAGGAATTTTTAATGTACAAAAAAGTATAGTCCCGTAGCGATATTGTCAAAAAGATGAGTAATTTTATGTTTGAAATGATTGATAATCGTTTTGTGGAATTACGGTATGAGTTTGACTCCGTTTCGATTTTTATTCCACCCGAAGTCAAATTATTCAGTTGGGAAACAATCATGATACCTGTGGTAACTATTGTTTTTGCTTTAATCTTTGGGAAATATGTCATTATTTTTTTTGTCTTTGTGCTGTTTGATGAAGCGGTTCCATTTTGGTTTCGGTTAGTTTTGTTACCGGTCAATTTGGTTCTGTTTTTAATTGGGTTTTACGTATTTTGTGCTGTGATTTTTGAAATGTACAGCCGTAAAGTTTTGCGATTTACTGAAGAAGGATTGCTGATTGTCGATAAATTATTTTTTATTTTTCGTAAAAGACGATTTTGTTTGTCCGATTTGGGCGATCCGGTGATGCAGTCCTATCCCAATTGCAATCAGGCAACTGCGGCTGGAGTAATTGTTATTCCGTTACGTGATGGCAAAAGCGCATTTAGATTTCCTGCAATGAAAATATCACAAAACAATGAGCTAATCGAAATAATTAAAAAATTCCTTCTTCAATACAATTAGGCTCTTTTATTGTTTCTTGTTGACGTGTTAAAACAAAGTATAAAAGCGAGTTACGGCAAATTATCGTCCTGCATTGCATAAAAAACCAATCAACATTACTCAAACCAATTCGCAACTGGTTATCAGTTTCCCCCTCCCTTAATAACAACGAAACCGCCATACCACTCCCCCTTATCCCATTACCTGTTAAGGATAAAGTTCGTGATCACGCTACAACTCAAACAATAAGGGATAAGGGCGCATAATGGGGGGAACTTCATTGTTATTAAGGGTAGGGAAATTGGTCACCAGTCGCGGTTCGGTTTTGCAAAAAATTCTTTTATTATTTCATGTTAGCTCGCCAACAAAAAAATATAAAAGAGTCTACTGAAAAATAGAAAAAATTATGGCATCGAATTGGAATGAAATTAAGGAGCGTGCTGTTGCGTTTGCTGAAAATTGGCAACGTGAACAGAGCGAAGCAGCCGAGTTGATGGGGAATATTCATGATGTGCTTGCGAAGAATGGTTACACGGGTCATAACCTTGAGCGATTTCTTGTGCGGATTTTATTTTGTCTTTTTGCGGAAGATGCCGGAATATTTGAACCGAATGCCTTCACAACTTATATCGAACAAAGTACACGTGACGATGGCGGTGATTTGGGTCCGCAACTTGGAAAATTGTTTGAAGTTTTAGATACACCAATTGAAAAACGTCAAAAAAATCTTGACGAACTTCTTATCTCTTTGCAATATATTGATGGCGGTTTATTTGAGGAAACGTTGCGGACTCCTGATTGTAACAGAGATATTCGTAACGCAATTTTGACGGCAGCTCATTTTGATTGGAGCCGCATTTCGCCTGCCGTGTTCGGTTCGTTGTTTCAATCCGTGATGAATGCCAATACGCGGCGGCGTTACGGTGCGCATTACACGACGGAAGAAAATATTATGAAAGTCATTCGTCCGTTATTTTTGGATGAATTGCGCAACGAATTTGACAAAATAAAAAATGACGCGAAACAATTAAAAGAGTTTCACAAAAAACTAATTGCTCTCAACTTTTTTGATCCTGCGTGTGGTTGCGGCAATTTTCTGGTGCTTGCCTATCGTGAATTGCGGTTACTTGAAATAGAAGTTCTTGAAATTTTGCACAAAAAATATCCAAAATTACTCGGAACAGAATTTGTGTCACAAGTTGATGTTGATCAATTTTACGGAATCGAGATCGTTGAATTTCCGGTACGAATTGCGGAAACGGCTCTTTGGCTGATGGATCATCAAATGAATGTCTTGGCATCGGAACGGTTCGGTCGTTATTTTGTACGTTTACCGCTTCAGAAGTCGGCAACAATTGTCCATGCCAATGCTCTGCGTATTGATTGGGACAACGTGTTGCCTCGCAAAAAATGTTCGTATATTCTCGGCAATCCGCCGTATGCCGGAAAAAAAGAACAAAATCCCGAACAAAAAGAAGATACCCGACTCGTTTTGGGTTCGTGCGAAAAATCCGGCATATTGGATTACGTGTCAAACTGGTTTGTCAAAGCGGCTTCGTATATTGACAAAACATCTATTCGTGTCGCTTTTCTTTCAACCAACTCAATCTCGCAAGGTGAACAAGTCGGCGTGTTGTGGAAAGAACTTTTTCGTAAAAAAATAAACATTCACTTCGCGTACCGCTCTTTTGTCTGGACAAGCGAATCAAGCGGCAAGGCTCAGATTCATTGCGTTATTATCGGGTTTGGAATTTGTGAGACGAAAAATAAATATTTGTATTACAATGATGCCGGTGTGATTCATTCGATGCAAGTAAAAAATATCAGCCCTTACTTGATACACGGTAACAATATTCTCATTCAATCACGGCGTACACCGATTTCGTCTTGTCCTGAAATTTATTACGGCTCAATGATGATTGACAAAGATCGCGGCGATTCTGATGAGTTCGGGTTGACATTCGGCGATGAGCAACGCAAAGCATTGATTGAGGAGTTGCCAGAATTAAAACGTTACATTAGACGATTTTATGGTAGTGAAGAATTGATCAATAATCAAAAACGTTGGTGTCTTTGGTTGGTTGATGCGCCGCCGGATATTGTTAATAAAAGTGTGTTGTTGAAAAGGCGGATTGCCGGTGTACAAAAATTCCGTATGAATAGCCCGCGAAAACAAACGCAAGAGTTGGCACGAACGCCGATGTTGTTTGGCGAGATTCGGCAACCCAATTCGCGATATTTATTGATACCGAAAGTTTCGTCGGAACATCGTTGTTATATTCCGATCTGCTTCATGCCGCCGACGAGTATTGCCAGCGGCAGCACGTTGATCATTCCCAATGCCGATATTTATCATTTTGGTCTATTGACATCGGAAATGCACATGGATTGGATGCGGTTGATTGGCGGTAGAATGAAATCGGATTACCAATATTCCGGCTCATTGGTGTACAATAATTTTCCTTTGCCCAATCCAACTGACAAACAAATAAAAACAGTCAAAGAAAAGGCTGCCGCTATATTGGAGATACGAAAACAATTTCCAAAAATGACACTGGCAGAATTATATAATCCGCTTACAATGCCTCCCGTTCTTTCAAAGGCACATCGTGAGCTTGACCGTGCGGTAGAGCGATGTTATCGTTCAAAAAAACCTTTCGCAAACGATTACGAACGCCTCGCGTTTTTGTTTGAACTGTACGAAAAATTAACAACCGGCTCTTTGTTAAAAGACCAATAATAAATGTTCGATCTTATATCTCCGTTTAGTCCGTCTGGCGATCAGCCTCAGGCGATTGATGCTTTGATTCGTGGGGTTGCGACAAGGTACGATACATGTTTTGCAAAGAATTGAAAACATTTGAAATGTGTCGTCAACACAAAAACTAAAATGAGCGTAATCTTGATTTTATAATGATCCTGATTAGAATGAGGGGAGTCGTATGTTTGTGTAGCGAATTAAATTTCAATTTTAACCTTCACCCCAGAATTATAAAAATATTATGTCCCTTATGTCCCATCAAAAACTTGCAACCAGAAACAAGACGTTGTCCTGCTCGCAAGACGAAATTGCTCAATTGTCTTCCGAACTTCTCACCTTAACAAAACCCGCGAAACTTGACGCAATTTTGAACAAAATCATTAACCAAAATGTACAAAATGTAGTTCAGTATTTGCCCCGATCTTTTGTTGATTTATTGATTCTCGATCCGCCTTACAATCTGACAAAAAATTT
>JAISQS010000169.1 GCA_031274045.1 Planctomycetaceae bacterium
AACCACAACACGCCTCCTTGCGATAAAAAAATAATCAAATTTTGACCAAATCCAGTAAAAACCAGAACACAAACCATTATAACACAAAAACTAAAAAAAACTTAATACAGTAGAATTATGTTCTTTGCGTGATCTTTGTTTTTTGTGATCTTTGTGGTTAAAATTTTCCTTTTATCTTTCTGTGAAAAATGCCCGTATTGACACATTTGGCTTATGGGGTAACATTTCACCTCTTTGTTGCGGGGTAGTTTCCATGCGGAGGCTTGTTTTTGAGCAGGCAATTAAAAGCTAACTCATCACGTCGGCAAAATGAATTTGATCTGGTTACCAATTATATTTTGCAAAAAGAATTTTCAAATTGACTGGTGTGGTTGGTTGTTGTAGTTGGTTGGTGTGGGGTTAATTGTAAGGGTTTAAGGTTTACTTGGCGGATGAGTTGTGCGCTGTTTTTTTGGTGAAATTTGGACTCTTTGGCGGCTTTTGATATTAAATATTATGAGAAAATTTATGGAGTATTGAATGAGTAAAATCAGCGAATGGATGAGTGGGCGTGTTTTCAGAATAGTGCATGGCAACAATCTTGTTTACAACACTTGTTGGGAAGATCCGCGAATTGATAAGCAGGTTCTGGATTTGTCGGCTGACGACAATCTGTTGGTGATAACGTCCGCAGGTTGCAATGCCCTTTCATACGTTTTGACGGGGTTGAATCGCGTTTATGCGGTTGATATGAATCCGCGTCAAAACGCACTTTTAGAACTTAAAATTTCGGCAATACGTAATCTTGACTACGAAACCTTCTTTCAACTTTTCGGCAACGGCAGACTCGGCGGAGTTCAAGGAATCTATCACTCAAAATTGCGAAACGACCTCTCCGCATGGTCGCAAAAATATTGGGACAAACGGATACGAAAATATTTTGACAGCAAACGTAAAAGTTTCTACTTCTGCGGAACAACCGGCACATTCGCAAGATTCATCAACATGTACATCGACCGCATAAAAGGTCTGCGAGCTTGCGTACACGACATACTATCGTCAAAATCAATTGAAGAGCAACGCGAAATTTGGTTCGGACATCTACGCGATAAGTTATGGAGTAAGTTGATCAAATTTGTAATGAACAGAGATACGACATTGTCAATGCTCGGAGTGCCTCTCGCCCAAAGAAAACAGATCGAAACTCAATACGAAGGCGGTGTCGTTAAATTTGTACAAGATTGTCTCGATTCCGTGTTCGGCGAATTGCCCGTACAAGATAACTACTTCTGGCGCGTTTACGCCACCGGAAATTACACGCCGAGTTGTTGCCCCGAATACCTTGAATACGAAAATTTCAACAAACTCAAAAACGGACTCATCGATAAAATACAAGTCAACTCCGACACTGTTGAAGGTTTTTTGAGAAAAAATCCTGATGTAAAAATTTCGCGATTCGTTTTGCTTGATCACATGGATTGGCTCTCGTATCATCTTTATGATGCGCTTGTAAAAGAGTGGGAAATGATACTGAGTCACGCTACGGACAAGACACGCATCCTCTGGAGAAGCGGAGGTTTGCGAACAGAATACATCGACTCCGTCCCCGTTCAAATCAACAACGAAACCGTAAAACTCGGCGACATCCTAAAAATGCTCCCCGAAAAAGCTGCCGAACTACACAAGCTTGATCGCGTTCACACTTATGGAAGTTTTTATATTGCTGATTTGAACAAATAAGAAACAAAACCTGATCGACGGGCTGCAAATTTTGTCCGCTATACGCACGTGATATTTCGCCGATAACAAACAAAGCGTAAAAGCAGACTTTACAAGCAAGCCCGCGAACATTAACGAAGACCAAATATAAGCAGTTTATAACAATCGCTGTGTTGGTTTATCGCCGACATGGCGATTCGACATTTGAATTGTTCTTTCAAAAAATGCGATTTGCCGATTTTAATTATTTCGATTTATCTGACATCGTTATTCTGTTGCTCTTGCCGATAATGGTGATGATTTTGCTCACCTTGTACTTGCGGAAGGAAGGTCAATCGAACTCTTTCGTTCTTTTGACGTGGAGTGTGTTTGCGTTTCTCATCTGTATCGGTGTCTCATGCCTCTTCACCATCGTACAATTTCAACGCCGCCAAATGTTGGAATACTTCTCCGAAGTCGCAAAATCTCACTCCTTAATCGTAACAGAACTCGATCATCAGAAAATTCAACGCGGCAACGAATCCGAATTTTCTGATTGGTCTGATCAAGTGATGCCGATCGAATTGGACAACTTACAAGAAAATTTGCCCAATAATTTACAGCAGAATCTGCGGCAGAATTGGATGTCTCAAAAAAACAACAACACAGAAACATCAACACAAAATAACACCACTCAAAATAACACCGTACAAAATAACGATTCTTTGCCGCCAAAAAATCCTTCAACAAAATTATCAACACCGACGCATTTTACTGTAGTCCGTTTTGACAAAATCGAGTTGGACAAAATCGAGTTGGACAAAATTGGGTTGGACAAAAATGAGTTGACCAAAAATGCGGTAAATGAGCAATTGAGTTTGCCGTATAATCGTTGGAGTGAGATTGCTAAGGTCAAGATAAATGTTCGGAAGGAGGATTGTACAAAGTTGGTGTATTGTCAATGGCAACCTGTTTCCGGTGCGATGACGTATCGGGTGTTGTGGGAGGTAGCTGGTGTTGGGTCTGATGGTGTTGTTGAGTCGAGGAGTTCGATAGTTTATTCCGGTAGTCGTTGTTTTTGTTTTGTTAATGCTCCGGCTGGTGCGATTCGGTTTCGGGTGCGTGCGGAGACGGGAACGCCGGAGGATGAGCCGATTTTTATGAGGCTTGATGAAGCGTTATCGCACCTGGCGGCGACTGCTATAAACGTGTCGAGTGTTTACACAATGCGTTTTGAGAGTAGTGATGTTGTGTATCTTGTGGTCTCGCCGTCGTCGGATGCGAATCATAATAATACAGTTGACAAGAACGAACGCCCGTCCGCAATCGGCGAATATATCCAATGCGACGACGGCATGAAGGAAGCGTTTGCTCAAAAAAAGGGTGTTGTTAACACCAATGTTTGTAGTGATGAATGGGGAGATTGGATATCTGCGTTTGAGCCGATTTGGACGCATGATGGTAAGTTTGACGGAGTGGTTGGAGTCGATTTTCCGGCTGACCTTTGGTACAAAAATATTTTGAAGACAAAATTCTGGCCCTATTGTTATTTTATTGCAGTTATTACTTCGTTCTTTGGGTGTGTTTGGTTGATTGCGAGGTTGCAGCGGTCTGAATTTGCGATGAAACTTTACGCGATGGAGTTGAGTAATTCTGTTGCCGAGTTGACCAAAGCAAAGCAAGATGCCGAAATTGCCGCGAAGGTTAAAAGCGAATTTCTCGCGAATATGTCGCACGAAATACGTACTCCGATGAACGCGATTCTTGGTATGACTTATTTAACTTTGCAAACAGATATTACTCCGCAACAGAGGAATTATCTTGAAAATGCAGAGCAATCGGCGACTTTATTGTTGCGTATAATCAATGACATTCTTGATTTTTCCAAGATAGAGGCGGGCAAGTTGGCGATGGAAAAGCGTCCGTTTTCGCTTAAGAATGTTATTAGCGGACTTGAGCCGATTGTTGGTGAGTTGGCGCGAAGGAAGGCGTTGGAGTTGGAGTTGAATTGTGATGCGAGTTTGCAAGATCGATTAAAAGGCGACGCGGTAAGATTGCAACAGGTGCTAGTAAATCTTCTGACGAACGCGATCAAGTTTACCAAAGAAGGTTCTGTCGTTCTGAATGTGTGGCAAAAATTGCGTCAAGAAAACACGATAACATTTTTGTTCTCTGTCCGCGATACCGGAATCGGGATGACGGAATCGCAAGTTGCGTCTTTGTTCCAGTCGTTCACGCAAGCCGACACGTCAACCACCAGAAAATACGGCGGCACTGGATTGGGGCTTGTGATTTGCAAGAATATTGTAAGTATGATGGGCGGCGAAATCTGGTGTGAAAGTAAATTGGGTCACGGATGTACGTTCAACTTCACGGCACAATTTGAAATACCGTCACCGGACGATTCCACTTCATCTGTCATTTTGCTAAATGCAAATAAATCATATTCAGGCATAACTCCAAGAACAAAAACAGACAATCAAAAAGATAATAATTCAGAATCAGGAACAGGATTAGGCGAGTTCGTAATGTACAATGCCAAAGTTTTGTTGGTGGAGGACAATCGGGTCAATCAATTGGTTGCGACGGAGTTATTGAAGATGCACGGGTGTGAGGTGGATATTGCGGAGAATGGTCGTATAGCGGTTGAGATGGTGGGAAAATCAAGTTACGATATTGTGTTGATGGATATTCAGATGCCGGAGATGGATGGAATTGAGGCGGCAAAAATTATTCGTTCAAATGAAAAGTATAACAACTTGCCCGTAATCGCAATGACAGCGCA
>JAISQS010000194.1 GCA_031274045.1 Planctomycetaceae bacterium
TGAGTTAATGCGGATATTTCACTGATGTATTACGTTTTTTCTACAGAGTTGATGTATTTCACTGATATATTACATAAAAACAAAAAAATTTGCCAGTTAATTTCTGGCGAAAGCCTTACACGACTTGAACGGAATCCGGTATTAGATTTCATAGTACAAATGTTTCGGTCTTTTGGAGGACAATGTCCGCAAAATATATTCCGCCAAAAAACGCGGCGGGCGGTTTGACGGTTTGGTATGCGGTAGACTTGTTGGACAATTGTTCTGATTGGGCGGATTGATTGTGGGTTGTTATTGTCCGGTTTGATGTTGACAATCGTAACAATAATTTTTGGATTTTAGTTAGCGGGGTTATCGTACGCATGGCAAACATTGAAGATTTCGTTAAGCGTATAACGCGAATGAATCGCAAGTTTACGTTTATATTTACGGAAGATTTTTTTGATATATCGGGCAAGACCGGTGTGCGCACGAGCCGGTATATTGAGTTGCGTAAGACTTTCCAAAATGTCCGTCACACACGCGGCGACAATGCGTTATTGAGATCGACGGATATAGTTGTGTTTGATGTCAATGTCTGTATTGTTCGAACGAATTACACTTGTATGATGACGGATTTTGACGAGTTAAATTCCGGTCCGTTTGGCGATCAGGCGATGATTTATGGTTTGGGCAGCGGGATGGTTGATGCGCAAAAGGCGAAGTTTGCGATCGATTCTTTCATGTTGACCAAAGCGGAGGCGGCAGTGTCGATAAACGTGATGTTGGCAGAGTCAAGGAAGCGTCAATTGGTATTGGTGGTGGAGAGTGCGGCTGATTTGAATCGTCCGAGTCTTGAGCCGATTCGCCGGTTGCGTTCTCAAATTTGCACTATACTTGTCAATTCTATCAAAGGACCTGTTGTGGACTGTCAGGTCAGCCGCGTATTTCAAGAAGGCAATAGCAGCTCGCTATCGTCTTTGTTAAATATGTTTTGCGTAAATTACAAATAGTTGCGCGCGATTATAATTTTTTTTCCAAATATTAACATTGGTATTGATTGATATTGATTATGACAGAGTCACCTGCTTATTTTGTTTTTGATGTAGAGAGTGTTGCGGATGCGCAATTGGTGTCGAAGGTGCATTTTGACGGCAAGGTGCCGGAATCGGAAGCCATACGAAAATATCGCGATGAGCTTCTAGCGGCAACAGACAAAGATTTTATTCCGTATACATTTCAATTTCCAGTTTCGGTTGTGATAGCGAAGGTTGCGGCAGATTTATCTTTGATGGATGTTGTTGCGTTGGATGAGCCGCATTATCGGTCGCATGAAATTTGTGACAAATTTTGGCGCGGTTGGAGTGCGTATCGGCAACCGACGCTTGTGTCGTTCAATGGACGTAGTTTTGATGTGCCGTTGCTTGAGCTTGCCGCATTTAAATATGGAATTTCGGTGCCGGCGTGGTTTGCCGTGACAACAAAAACTTTTGACCAACCACGATACAGATTCAACTCAAAATATCATCTCGACCTGTACGACGTTTTGACAAATAGCGGATTGAGCCGATTCAACGGCGGACTAAATCTAGTCGCAAACATGCTCGGAAAACCCGGAAAAATGGGAACACAAGGATACATGGTTCAAGACCTATACGATGCCGGTGAAATACAAAGAATAAATGATTATTGCAAATGCGATGTGCTGGACACGTATTTTGTTTTTCTTAGAGTCAATGTTTTGTTCGGTAAAATAAATCGGCGCGAAGAACGGAAGTTGGTCAAAAATACTAAAGATTGGCTCACATCAAAAGCCGAATCAAACGAAGCATTCAAACAATACCTCGACAACTGGGGCGATTGGCAAAATCCATGGCAAGACGACGACACCGAAACAACAGCATAATTTTACCGTCAATTCTTTTAGTTTATTTGTCATTTTTCGTCTGCTTCGTATCTCAAAAAAATTAAGATCGTTTATCCAAAATGTAATGCCGCACAATTCGTAAACGTGTTCGCGTGACGTTGGCGACGGTAGCTTGCTACCGACGAAATTGGTGCGGGAAAAGTGTTGATATTCCAAACAACCGTCACCCGTCGGCAACGCCGACAATTGCCGCGAAGCGGCGCGGACTGGAACGCAGGCATCCCGCCCGCCTAAGTGCATTAGGAAACCGAACGAGTTTGGAAGGAACGCCAAGACGTGTTGGAGGATATTTGCCGACTCGTCTTGGCGTTCAGTTCAAACTTGTTCGGTTCTATTACGCACTTAGGCGGGCGGGACGCCCGCGTTCCAGTCCGTTGCCGCTTCGCGGCGAACTTATGTGGTATAGCGGGGCTTTCCGCATGTAAGCTGACAAACGTAATCAAAAATTTAATTTGCAAGCAGTTTTATAATATGAAAAAATATCTTGTAACTGGTGGTGCCGGATTTATTGGTTCTCATTTGGTTGGCGGGTTATTGGGGCGTGGTGATTCTGTTACGGTGGTGGATGATCTTTCTACCGGATGTTGGTCAAATATAGCATCGTTTGCGTCCAATCCGCGATTTCGTGCGGTTATTGCGTCGGCGGATGAGCGGCAACTTATTGAGAGTGAGGTGTCGAATCATGAATTTGTGTATCATCTTGCGAGTGCTGTTGGGGTGAAGTTGATTATTGAGCGTCCGGTTGAGACGGTGCAGCGCATAGTTCGGACAACGGATTCTATTGTTGATGTTTGTTCGCGTTATCGTGTCCCGTTGTTGATTACGTCAACGAGTGAAGTATACGGCAAGTCGGATCGCGTTCCGTTTTCCGAAGACAACGACATCACAATGGGTTCGACTTCAAAGCGGCGTTGGGCTTATGCGGCGGCGAAGATGTTGGATGAATTTTTGGTCTTGGCGCATCATTATCAATCGAGTTTGCCGGTGTTTATTGTACGATTATTCAACACAGTCGGTCCCCGCCAAACAGGACAATACGGAATGGTCGTGCCAAGATTCATCAACGCCGCAATGAAAAACGAGCCTCTTGAAATTTACGGCGACGGGAATCAGCAAAGGTGCTTTTGTTCTGTATTTGACGTAGTGGATGCTTTGTTAAAATTCGACTCTGTTCCGCAAGCGGCAGGGCAAGTAATAAATCTTGGGAGCAATGAAGAAATCAGCATACGTCAACTTGCAGAAAAGATTGTTGCTTTGTTGCGATCAAAGTCAGGTTTGAAGTATATCTCGTATGAGGAGGCGTATGGTTCGGGGTTTGATGACATGCGGCGGCGCATTCCCGATTTGACTAAGGCAAAAGAAATACTGAATTGGGAACCGAAATTTAAACTTGACGAAATCATAACCCAAATCTACGAATCCAATATAACAAATCCGCCAAAAAA
>JAISQS010000339.1 GCA_031274045.1 Planctomycetaceae bacterium
CCGCGCGCAACAAAATATATTTCGAGCAGAGAGGCGGAGATTTTTATCCGCCCCTCGAATCAAAATTGAAATCTAACATTCAATATTTTTTCAACGCGGAAAACGCGGAAGGACGGAAAGAACTGAAATTTTTAATGTTCGCTTTCCGCGCATTCCGCGACTTCCGTCTTTCCGCGTTAATAAATAAAAACTCCGCGCTCTTTGCGTCTCCGCGCGCAAAAAATATATTGTTGCGTGCGGAGACGCGGAGAACGCAGAGGGGGTTATCCGCCTCTCGAATCAATATTAAAATCTAAACTTCAATACTTTTTCAACGCGGAAGGACGGAAAGAACGGAAATTTTTTAATGTTCGTTTTTCGTGCATTTCGCGATTTCCGTCTTTCCGCGTTAAAAAATAAAACTCCGCGCTCTTTGAGCCTCCGCGCGCAAAAAAATATTGTTGCACGCAGAGACGCGGAGAACGCAGAGTAGGAAACGTGGGAATTTTCAAGTATAAAAGGTATATCAGTGAAATGCCTCAACGAAGGAGCGGAACTTTTCTAGAAGTTTCTTATTCCGCATTTCCCGTATTCCGCGTCCTCAGCTTTAAAAAATATTGAATTTTTTTATTGTCAATGACTACTAAGGTTGTTTTGTTAGGAAAAATAAGATTGATTTAAAGCGGATATTTCGCTGATATATTACGAATTTGGTGTTGTGTTGATCGCGGGAGGTTTATAAGAGTCTAAACAATTACGAACGATATGAAAAAATTTAGTAATTTGTGTTTTCTGTTTGTATATTTTTTTTCGATGTTTTTGGGGGTGGTATTTGTTTCGGTTGATGGCGGCGAGTCTGATTCGTTTGCGCCGTTGTTTCCGTTTGCGATTATACCAGACAAGCATGGCGGTATTACAGACGTTTCTTTTTTGAATGATGTTCCTGCCGGTAAGCATGGTTTTATTCGTGTTGACGGTCAACATTTTGTGAATGACAAAGGGCGCGTAATTTTTTGGGGGACGAATATTTGCGCATCGGCAAATTTCCCATCAAAAGAACAATCTAAAATTGTTGCCGCGCGGCTCGCTAGTCTTGGTTTCAATTGCGTTCGCTTGCATCATTTGGACATGGCAGAAATCTGGGGAGGTTGGAACGCAAAATCTTTTGTCCAAATTGACCCCGAAAGACTCGAACTGCTTGACTACTTTATCTACCAACTAAAACAAAACGGAATCTACGTCAACATAAATTTACACGTCTCACGCACTCTCGATCACCGCGACGGTTTTCCCGACGTTGATAAACGCCCATCATACGATAAAGGATTAGATAATTTTTATCCGAAATTTATCGAGTTGCAAAAAAAGTACGCTCGCGATTTATTATTGCACTACAACAAATACACAAAAAGCACCTACGCAGACGAACCTGCCGTCGCGCTTGTTGAAATCAATAATGAAAACTCCATCGTGGCACAATGGTCATGGGGCGGAAAAATTTTAACTATGCCGGAACCGTACAGCACTGAATTTCGTAGGCAATGGAACGATTTTTTGAAACGAAAATACAAGACAACCGAAAACCTAAAAAAAGAATGGCAATGCCAAGACGCACAATTTGGCAACGAAATGCTCGAAACAAATAAAAATTCAAAATACAGATTTGAAAGTAATAAATGGGGCATCGAGAAAGATGAGGAGACGGTTTGCGATAAAATCGCGGCTGGAGACGTGATGAAAATTGTCGTCCAAAAAAACGGCAAGGTGAGTTGGCATCCGCAATTGATTGTCAATAGATTGTCTTTTGCAAAAGATAAAGTTTACACGTTCACAATAAAAATTCGTGCAAATAAACCGACAAGTCTATTTTGCGGCGTGCGAAAATGCTACGGCGATTGGGCAACTATTTCTAAATTCAAAGAAATAAAAATTACCGATCAGTGGCAAAAAATATCTATTCCGTTCACGGTTGATCAGACGGAAACGAATGCTCGATTTGATATTAACGGATTTAAAATTTGCAGTTATGAGATTGCGGAAACGTCTCTGAAAGAAGGCGGCTCAATAGGCGGACTTACACCGGAACAAAATCTTGAGAGCGATACAATCCCGATAATTCCACCGCGCAACGATAATTACACGCAATATGCTTCAGATGATTTTTGTGAATTTTTGTTTGAGCTTGAGGAGCGGTATTGGCTTGAGATGTATCGTTTTTTGAAAGAGGAACTCAAAGTCAAAGCCTCCGTGTGCGGCACTCAAGCCGGTTACGGTTCAAGACATACTCAAGCAAAACTTGACTATATTGATGCTCACGCGTATTGGAATCATCCTGAATTTCCTGATAAGGATTGGAGTCAGACAAATTGGCGAGTGCTTAATACGTCGCTTGTCAGCGGTGCAAATAACAGCGAAATTTTGCGGACTTTGGCAACATCGCGGGTTTATGGGAAGCCTTATATTGTGAGTGAATTTGACGCGCCCTTTCCGAATCAATACGCAGCGGAAGCATTGCCGATTCTTGCCGCATTCGGTCGTTTTCAAGGTTGGGATGGAATTTTTCATTTTGCCTACGCTCATAATCGAGATAATTTTGACACAAAAAAAACAGTAGCGTTTTTTGATATGGTTGGTAACTCGGTTAAGTTGGCGCATTTGCCCGCTTGCGCCGTCATCTTCAGACAAAACGGCGTAAACGAAGGACAAAAAATTATTCGCGGCGGACTAAACAAAAAACAAGAATTAGATATTTTCAAAAAAGAAAAACATACATGGGGGCTAAACTTCAAAGGACTAAACCTAAACGATCACATCGCAATGATTCATCCCGCCGCCCTCGACCTAAACGGCAACACAACACAGAATCTCCCCGACTTGAAAAACACAAATGTATACTTGCCCGATAACGGTTCGATGTATTTTGACTACCGGACAAAAAACGAAGAAGGATTCGGAATAAACACAAAAAACGTCCTCTTGTACACAGGATTTTGCAGCAGTAATTCAAACGAACCACAACAAAAAAGTGAAACAACAATTGAAGGAAAAGGAATCAAAATCGTTTTCGCAAAACCATCACGATTAGGTTGGCGGACAGTTTCTGCGGTATCAATAAACGGCAACGGTTTCGAGCCGGATGTTGCCGGAAAAGAAATCCGCGTACTAGTCGCAGCAACAGGCATGATGCAAAATTCCGAAATGAAAATCGAAAAATTAGAGAACAACAAAATCACCTTCGGAAATAAATGGGGCAAACCGCCCGTACTTTGCGAAGGAATTCCTCTCAACATACATTTCCCAAACGCAAAAAAAATAATTTGCTTTCCACTCAACGAAACCGGAGAACGCCAACCACAAATAATCCAAAACAAAAACTACATAGAACTACAACCGGAACTAAAAACTATCTGGTACGAAATCATCGTAAAAAATGACCAAGATCAATAAGCAATAATCTTTTATTCAGCTCTTCTATATTTTTCGTTGTAGTGTTAGATATTTTGTTTTGCGTATTCGGCTTGGATACGAATCGAATACGTGTGCCAGACAACTTGATGTACCAACACAAAAAATGTATGGCATAACGATAACGATGCTCTGCGTTTAGAAGTATTTTTTGATTTTTCGCCAACCGACTAGCATTGCGCCTGCTAGTAAGATCAATATTTGCGAGCCGATTGCAACTTGCAATGACGACTGACAAAGCACCGGCTCAAGTGATCGCCAAATCGGACTCCAAAAAACAACCAATATCAACGCCGCTAAACAAATAAACGGACCATAAGGAATCATCCGACCTCGTCCGGTTAAAAGCACAATCAGACTCGGCAAAATACCGCAAAGCGGCGCACAAAAGAAGATGACAACACAAGATTGCCACCCGACAAACGCACCAATCATCCCCAAAAGTATAACATCACCAAACCCCATCGCCTCTACCCCAAGCGCAACACCCGCAAGCAAACGAACCAACCAAATCAACCACATCCCAAACACCAAACCAATAAGCGATGTCAATAAACCAAGATGATTCTCCGAACCAACAAACGACGTAAACAACATCACAAAATATAAAACAAACGGAAAAAATAATGAAAGAAAAATCCAAAACTTTGTCGTTGGCGAACGAATAAGTTTGCGAAAAAATATCTTGCACGCGCGCGGAAAAGATAAACGAAAATACCAAACACGATCAAGCATCGCAAAACACCAAAAAAACCAAAGAAAAACCAAAACGAAAAATTGTTGATTAAATTCTTTATTAGATTTTTTGATGTATGTTGACGTATTATTTGAGTCGGTAGTATTTGCGATTTTGCCGGAAGAATCTTTCTCAAATTGCAGTCGAAAATTATTGAGCATTGTGGTCTCGTCGGGGCTGCAAAAATGCAGCGGCACATGGTAATCAGTCAAAACAAAATTGCTCGACCTCTGATAATTTACAATACGTAACTCCGTCACCGGCAACAATATTCGCGGACAAATAACAGCTAAACTAATCCCAACCAAAGTACCAAAAACAATCAGATTTTCAGGAATAATAAAATCATCAAGATCAGTCAAAGATGCCGCAAGAAGAAACGCAAAAAGAATAACATGCGACACAAAACGAAGAATAGTTATCGCCGACGACTCAGGATTACGGGCTTGCAATTCCGGTTCAGGAAATATATTTTGAAGCTCAACCTCCCAACAATATAACCCAACAACCCCAACCGCAAATAATAACTCAACCAAAAACGGACGCACCCAAAACCACTTATTACCAACACCCGGCACAAGCTCACCCGCCGATAACTTGCCAGCCCCATCACCAAACCGGCGTATAAAAAACCAACCAAATACCGGCAAGAAATCACACCAAACCTTCTTAAACCGAACATGTCTGCGCCACGGAGAACGAAAACGTTGAATCCAACCATAACGATCAACATACCAATTCAAAAACGCACCAATCACTCCACCGCAAAAAAACAAAAACAAATAAATAATAAGTCGTTCAACTAACATCTGAATAAATTCTGTTTGATACTTTTATATTTTCGTGTTGACCTGCGAAAACAAAATATAAAAGAAATTTACGGTAAATTATCGCTCCGCGCAACCGAAAAAAATAATTAACATTATTCAACAACATTATTCAAACCGACTCGCAACCAGTTACCAGTCACGAGTCGGTTTTGCAAAAAATTCTTTTATTTTTTCGTGTTCATAAGCAAACATAAAAAATGTAAAAGAGCCGAGAGTTTTTGTTTTCTGTTGGGGTCAATCATTTTTGTTGAAGATTTTTTTTGATTGGTTTTCGATAACGGTTTGTACTCTTGAGTCGAAGGAATTTTTTGTGTTGTTCTTTTTATCTTTCTTCTTTTCGTTTTCTAGCCATTCGTTGCGTAGTTTAACTTGTTCGGCGATTTTTTTATTTATTTCGTTTCGTTTTTCCGTCATATTTTTTATGTAATTTTCTTTTTCTTCGGAGTTTTTATCTCTTAACGTTGGCGGCAATTCGCTGTCTTTCAACGTGCCTAATTTTGTTTTTCCCGATTCGATATCCGCGACAAGATCGCCTTCGCCTTGAATTGCTTTCCCTTTTGTCATCAAATTAAATTCGGCTCTGTCAGCTTGTACTTCTGCTTTTGAATTGCTTGCGTAATTTAGTTTTTCGAGGACGCTTTGTCTTACGGATTCTTTCCCGTAAGTAACAACAGTTTTATTAAGTTCGCCTGTTAATTTTTTTATTTCTGCGTCAAATGGAGTTGCCACAACTTTTACGTCTCCTGATTGAGCGATTTTTACAAATTCGCCTTCGCTTTTTTTGGCGATTTCTTGCCAAAACGTGGTACATTCGGCGATATTTCCGCATTGAATTGTGTTAATTACTATTCCTGTTTCGGCTGCTTTGTCGCATGTCACATGGTACTTAACATCATCAACATAATCCATGTGCGGCGGTGCATCTCCAACCAAAAAGATTACCCTGTAAGTGTTCGCATTCGTTTTGTCCCAACTCATTTTATTCACGGCTTCGTCAAGAGCTTGATTGACCGACTCCGGCAAATCACCGCCGCCTGTCGCCGTTACCAACTTCAAATTCGCGAACACTTTGTCAATATCATCTGTCAAATCAAACAATTTCGTTACATAATCATCGCCCCTATCGCGATACGTCAAAAGCCCAATTCTTATCGTCGGCTTTGATGGCAACGTTATCATCGAATTTGCAATTGACCAGATTTTATCTTTCGCTCCTTCGATTAGGTTGCTCATTGAGCCGGTTGAGTCGAGTACGAAAACCAAATCAATTTGATTCCCGCCAACATCAGCTTTCGCCGTGTCAGCCTTCGCTTCTGCGACAGGTTTATCTCTTCCTCCGATCACGGCATCTTCGGCATGAACCGCCAATGTCAATAAAAACAACACGGCAAAAAAAATTGTTGCCAACCTGTTATTCAAAAAACACAACATAGTAAAACCCCCTTCAATATTTGAGAGTGAATAGTCTACGACCTGATGACAGGAAATTTATTTTGCAAAAGATTGCAAAACACGCCGCCCAACATAAGCAAAGCACCCATCAATCCAATAAGACGCACCAAACCAAAAAACATTAGTACAAAGTTCCGGATTGTTCATGTCTGCTTGTTAAGGGATTTTTCACAGGAAAGTAAGGTAACGGGAGATAACGAAAGAATATTTAAAACTTCAATTCAAAAAACATCGAATGCTGAAGCGGCTTTCTGCCTATCGGTTCAACAACCTCCGAAAATATCTTTTTACTCATATCTGTTACACCGCTCAAAATTTCAAGTTTAGTTAAAGGCAGTTACAAATTCATCTACCGAAACACACGTCCACGCGAAATCAATCAATTCGTCCAACTTGTCAACATCGGAAACTTGATTGATCTTTTGTTGAAGTAATTGTGGAGGCGATTCCAAACGGCGTGATAGAATGCGTACAATCTCTTCGGCTTTGGCTTTGGCTTGGGTTTCGGCTCTTGTTTTTACAGTGGCTTCTGCTGTGGCTTTTTCTGCTGCTTCTGTTGTCCACAATTCGTAAAGGGTAGACATACTTCTTTCTCCTGTAATGTTATGGATAATTTGTTCTAATTTATCTTGATGATTTTT
>JAISQS010000450.1 GCA_031274045.1 Planctomycetaceae bacterium
TGAACGTCTTTTGCTCTCGTTGGATGTTGCCGGTAGTATTTCGTCCGTCAGTCAAGCGAATGCTTTTGCAACAAAAATATACAATCGCGGCGAAGCCAAATGTACCGCACAAAAACAGATTGAATTGACCGAAGAAGGATTCCAACTCTCACCAACAGACGTAACCATCGAAAGCAACAAAATTCAACTGCGCGGAATCAAAACCGATTTTGACGGAATGCCAATCCTGTCGCATATCATGCGATCAATCGTGATGAACCAATACGAAGCGCGGCGATCCGACGCAAAAAACGAAGCCGGACGAAAAATCGAAAGACAAGTACGCCAAAGAATCGACAACGAAGCTGAAAAAGGGTTGGTCAAGGTGAATGATAAATTTGAAGATTTGCGTGAAGTATCTTCGATGGGATTTGGGATAACTGTTGAGAAGAAGAATTCGGTGACGGAAGAGCATTGGCTTTTGACCTCTTGGGCGATTCGCAGTCCTGATACATTGAGCGGCAACACGCCCGCGCCGGAGACTTTATCCGGTTCTTTTGCGGACATAAAAGTACACGAATCGGCGATCAATACCATTTTGAGCAAATTAGATTTTGCCGGAAAAACGGATACCGTCGGCAATTTTCGACAACTAATCGCAGACAGATTCAGATATCAAGGAATCACCGAAGACAGCGAAAATAACAACGTAATAATCGGATTTGACAAATATAATCCGATAGTTGTTCGGTTTGTTGATGGTGTTATTGAGTTGGTTATTTCGATTGACTCTTTAAAAATCGAGCGGCAAAATTACCGCGATTTTCAAGTATTCATAAAATACGAACCGGTGAGAGACGAAAACGGAAAATTAGTGCTAAAACGGCAAGGCGTGATAAGTATTGCGAAGACAAAATTCAGTTCGCAGATCGCGTTGCGTGCGATCTTCGGTAAAATTTTTCCGGAAGATAAGACGTTCCCACTCACGCCGAAGTTCTTGAACAGTGACGAACGTTTTGAGGGATTGACGACTGGACTGTGCCGCATAGGAAAAGGATGGTTCGCAATCGCAATTGTAAACTCCGCATCCGAAGCCGACTCAATCTCCAAGACAAAAAATAACTCCACAACACAACCCAAAAAACAACTAGTCAGCGAACACATCCCAATAAAACAATACACAAGATAAACAACATCCAACCGCCGCCGACTTCTGTTATACTCTTTACGTTTAAAAATTCTCGTTGACAATCGCAGTCGATAACCGATATTGATCCCCAACCAATCAACCAACTCACGCCGCACCAATCCGCGCCCTTATTTCACTTATTAACATGCGACGAAATAAGGGCAAATAAGGGCGTTTTTTGTTGTTGCCGCGAAGCGGCGACGGACTGGAACGCGGGCGTCCCGCCCGCCTCTGTGCGTAATAGAACCAAAAAAGTTTGAACTGAACGCCAAAACGGATTGGCAAATATCCTCCAACACGTCTTGGCACTCCTTCCAAACTTGTTCGGTTTCCTAATGCACTTAGGCGGGCGGGACACCCGCGTTCCAGTCCGTCGCCGCTTCGCGGCGAACTTATGTGGTATAACGAGGGGGCAAGCCCCCTTCGCTAACGGTTATTTTGTTTGAAAAATTAGGTGGAAATGAGGTGTTGGCGTGTTGGTGAACCGAAGTTTTTCCCGCCCCTTTTTGGCTTTTGCCCTTTCAGGGCGAAGAGTTATTGGGGGCGATTTTCACAGGGCGTTGCCCTGTGCTATGGGCTTTTTGCCCCGTTGGGGCGTAAAAAAAATCGCCGCAACGTAAGGTAGCCCACTCCGTTTGCCACATAGTTATACTTTTTACACTTGAAAATTCCTTTTTCATAAAGTCATCGAGAAGATTTTTAATGTTCATTTTCCGCGTATTCCGCGCTTTCCGTCTTTCCGCGTTAAAAAATAAAAACTCCGCGTTCTTTGCGTCTCCGCGCGCAAAAAAAATATTGTTGCGCGCGGAGAACGCAGAGTAGGAAACGTGGGAATTTTCAAGTGTAAAAGGTATCTAACTTGCGGGCAACTTAAAACGTTCGACCCAACCGGAAATCGGTCAACCGGAAATCGGACGGCGCAACATCACGCGGCTATCTGCGACTGATGCTCCTTGACCTTCGGCGTGTACGATAAGCGGGTTGATGTCGCATTCGGCTATTTCGGGGTGATTGACAACCATTGCGGACATTCGCAAAATCACGTCGATTATCGCACCAATATCGCGCTTTGGTTTGCCGCGATATCCGTCGAGAATCTTGAATGCTTTGATTTCGTGAACCATCTGCTCGGCGGTAATTTTCCACATCGGGGCAAGTCTAAACGATACATCTTTGAGCAATTCCACCAAAGTACCGCCGAGACCGAACATCATCAAAGGTCCCAAAGCATCGCGATTGCAACCTACGATCAACTCTTCGCCTTCTTTTGCCATCTCTTCGATCAGTATTGCGTCGATTTTTGCGCCGGGAACATTTTTGGCGATGTTGGCGTAGATTTTTTCGTAACCTTTTTTTGCCTCTTCGGAGCCTTCGATGTTTAGTAGAACGCCGCCTGCGTCAAATTTGTGGATAACATCTGCGGACATTACTTTCATTACTATTTTTGATTTGATGTCTGCGGCAATTTTGGCTGCTTCGTCTGCTGATTTTGCAATTCCGCTTTTTAGCAAGGGCAATTTGTAACATTCGAACAAAGCGCGGCAATCTGCTTGTGTGAGATATTTCTCGGTGTTGTTTCCCAAGAAATCCGCGATGATGGAAGTTGCTTTTTTGCTATCGATATCGTTGAAGGTGACGTATTTTCGGTCTTCCGGTTTTATTGATTTCATATCGACGAGGCGTGCGGCGGCACCCAATGCTTTAACAGCGTTTTCGGGGAAGGAGTAATTTGGTACGCCTTGACTGACGAGGGCTGTCGAGCCTGCTTCGACCAAACCTTCGCCGAGAAACGCGCCGACGACAGGCTTGCCGATTCGTTTAATAACTTCCGGCAAAATTTCGCCGCATTTATCGGAGTCGGTCATTGATTGCGGGGTCAAGACGACGACACCCATATCGACGTTTGGATCGCTCATCACGGCTTCAACTGCTGCCTTGTAACGATCGCTGTGAGCGTCGCCGAGTACGTCAACCGGATTGTGCAAGGACGCGGCTTCGGGCAAGACCGGCACGAGAGCGTCGTGTGTTTCTTTTGACAATTCCGCGAGTTTCAAGCCTGCGTTTATGGCTGCGTCTGTTGTCATTATGCCGGGTCCGCCGGCGTTTGTGATGATGGCGAGTCGTTTACCTTTTGGGAGTGGTTGTGCGGTGTAGAGAGCGGCGTAATCGAAAAGGTCGGAGATTGTCTCAACACGTTGGATGCCGCTCTGTTTTAGGAGTGCTTCGTAGACGGCATCTGATCCGGCGAGTGAGCCGGTGTGTGAGCTTGCGGCTTTCGCGCCTTCGGCGGAGCGACCTGATTTGAGGCAGAGAATTGGTTTCCCTTTTTCCCAAAACATCTTTTGCGCAATTTCAATAAATCGCGGCGCGTCGCCAATGTCCTCTATATACATTGCGAGGACGTTTGTGTCGGGGTCGTTTGCCATGTATTCGAGCAAGTCGGTTTCTTTGACATCTGCTTTGTTGCCGAAGCTGATGAATTTACTGAAGCCGATTTTTCTGGCTCTGGCGTAGTCGAGAACGGATGTGCAAAGAGCACCGCTTTGTGAGATGAATCCTAAACTTCCTTGCAAAGACATTATTGGGGCAAAGGATGCGTTTAGGTTTATTTTGGGATCGGAGTTGATGATTCCGAGACAATTTGGTCCGATGAGTGGGATGCCTGCTTCTTGGACTAATTTTGTCAATTCCTTTTCTCGTTCCAAACCTTCTTTGCCGATTTCTTTGAATCCGGCGGAGATGATTACGAGACCTTTTACGCCTTTTTCTTTGGCTTCTTTGACAACGGAGTTTATGATTTTTGCCGGTACAACTAGGATGGCGAGGTCGATTTGGTCTGGGATATCGGCGAGAGTCTTGTAGACTTTTTGACCGTGTATTTCGTCTGCTTTGGGGTTGACGGGGTAAATTTTTCCGGTGTAGTGATCTTTCACAAGATTCAGTACAAGGTCATTTCCTACTGTACCCGGTTTTGTTGATGCGCCGACGATGGCGACTGATTTTGGTTTGAAGATAGCGTCCAATTTTGAAATTGTTGACATTGAAATTTGTTTTAGTTGTTTGTTAAAGGTTAATGCTTTTTGGTTGTTAAAGTTGTTAAATTTGTTAATGTTCTGGCGATTTTCAGCAAGTTTCGTGTATCCGGCAAGTATCTGATTTTGCCAAATTGAAACTTGATCGCTCAAATTAGTACGAGGCAAGTTTGGGCAATTTGTTTTCCCTTTTTGATTTTTGCTCTCGTGTTATTTATGTTAAAAAGATAACGCAATTTGAGCTAAAATAAACCCCCCCCCATGTTACATAAGGTCGCCAACATCACGATCACCAACGCGACCATGCGATAAGCGGTCGTCTATCTACCATAAAGTTCTCTGATTGTTCGTGCATGATTGTTGAGGATTTTTCACAAGAAGGAAATGAAAGGTAAGGTGATGAAAGGAAAGAATATTTTTGACGCAAAGTTTACAAATATTGTAAACAACAGATTACGCATACTTAACAGATTTTAGTAAAAAATTTCTGATTATTTCGTTTTTTGTGGGGCATTTACATCGTGCCTTTTATCAAGCACTGTATCAATACAATGTATCAACGCCCTGAAAGGGCAAAATATCATAGCGTAGGGCAACG
>JAISQS010000466.1 GCA_031274045.1 Planctomycetaceae bacterium
CTTTTTGCTTTTGAATGCGATGATGAATATGACCGACAAGTTGCGCAACAAAATTTTCAAGCCGCGCAAATACACCCGAAAAATTATCAGATGTAACCAAACAATCACCCGACTTCACTGCATCGTTAACAGTATAACGACCAACCACAACACGCCTCCTTGCGATAAAAAAATAATCAAATTTTGACCAAATCCAGTAAAAACCAGAACACAAACCATTATAATACAAAAACTAAAAAAAACTTAATACAGTAGAAATAGTTACCTTTCTTAATTTTTTCAGACAAATCAGATACGCTTTTTTCCAAAGTCTCAATAAACTGGTTACTGACATTTACGTTCATACATTGAAGTGCAATTGACGTAAAAAAATATTTTTTTGCCAAATCTTGAGAGTTCTGTGAGATTTCAAACGGGATTGCCGGATCGTAGGAAAAACTTCGTGGATATTTTGTACGTGCATTGATAAATTTAATAGAGGCAACCAACAACTTTCTGATAAACTCATCCGACAAAAAATCGTCGCTATTCGCTTCTGGTTTATAATGTTCCCACCATAACTCCCACGCTTCTTTTTCAGAGTTTATCTTTACGTATTTGTGGAACTCTAGCACATCATTCAATACTTCAAGATTATATTTGCTATACTTATTTGTGGTTATTTGTTCTCGCCATTTTTTTGCCAGAATAACGGATTTCTCCGATTTGATTTGCATCGCAATCACACTGATCATTAGGTTTCTTAATACATCACAAAAATCTGTATCACACGTTATCATCGCCCATATTTTTTCAATTTTGTCTGAATCTATGTCTGTCGCAACCCGACCATAAGCGTGAACAATCTCAAAAACAAAATCACGATAATATATCCTTTCTGCTATTATTTCCTCTTTATTATTCTTTAGGGAATCAATAAACCCTTTTTGAGAAAGTATCCTGTCTAACATTTGCAGCAAATAATCGCTGATTTTTTTACGTTGTTCTTGAGACCAGTCAATCTCACCGATACGCGCCGTCATATCGGCAAAATTATCATTTCCTTGGGCTTTTTCTAACGCCTCTTGCAAAGTACCAAACAAAAATATTTTATTTAACTTGGACTCAATTTCATCCCAGTTTTTTGTGTTCAAATGTCCATGCGAAGTACTAAAACCAATCGGTCGCGATTTGGCAAAACAAAAACTTGCACTCGCCAATAACAGCAACAAACAAGCAAATAATACAATTACTCTATTTGACATTTTATTACCTCAAATTTTCATTTACCAATTTGGATTACGCGTATCTGCGCCCCAATCCTGATTTTTGTGAATTGTTGGTGCTTTATTTGTGGGAGAAATTTCCTCGTTATCTGTGATGTCATTTGGAAATATACATTATCCAAGTTGGGGAATGCTTCGTAGCTTACACCGTTTTTTAAGTTTCTCCCAATTTTCTATCAGATAATCCTTGATTTCTTTTTTGGAATGGTCTTTTATATTTTGATATTCTTCCGGTGTGAGAATAGATTCAAGATATATTTTTTTGCTGTTATCATCCAATTTTTCAACTAGTAATTCGAGTTGCAATGATCCGGCGCACGCGCCAAGACTTATTGCAGTTCGGTAATCCGGTTTGGCGCAATGAGCCGCCAGTAAAAGCTCGGTTGCACAAGGGGATCCGATTTCTCCAAGCAACCAGATCAGACTATGATCTAAAACAGGATTGGCATATTTTTCGGCGTGTTGCACGATGTACTCGGCTACGAAATTATGTTCTTTTAGCAATTCTATTCTGTATGGATTGCCTTCATCCATTATCAGTTTCTTGCCTGATTTATTGGGTTGCCATTTCAAATAACGATCAATCGTTTTTTCTAACCATATTTCGCGACTTTGCACAACAGGAATTGTCCCCGCGAACATACTTTTCACAAACGGATCAATTTTTTCATACTCATAAAATTTACAATTGTCTACAAGATATTTTTCATCTTTCCCGAACAAGTATGTATAACCAGCAATAAAACGTGACGAATCCGTACTCTTCAAATCATCTTTCGCTGAGGAGAGAATGGAGTTATCCAATGGTACACGCGAAAGTAGACTAACTGTTTTATAAATGATTGCCGCATCATTCTTGTTACTTTTGATCTTACTATAAATTTTGTATTTATCTTTGATGTCGGTGACAGTCCCTTTGTTAATTTGGCGGTCAAGTTCGGCTATATATTCGTTGACAACTTTACGTTCCTTTGAATCAAGTTTTTTGATCAAATCAACATCCAACGCCTGTTCACTTTGTACACTCTCAACAGCACCGGACAACTGCTCCGGTTGACTCAACTGCTCTTGTGAACAACCCGCAAATATTGGGCTTGCAATCAACAACATGGCAAAAATATATTTCATTCTGTGTACAATCATTACCACTGCTTCCCTCCCATGCTCCAATCTGCTGAAGCATTACCTTTTTTATCTTTGGCAGACACGATGACTGCATATTCGCCATCACCATACTCAGCATAAACAATTCCCTTTAAGTTACGCAGATCAAATGTATCTTTCTGATGAACAGAGCATCCAAAACCAGCTTCAAGACTATCCGGCTGCAAATCTCCCGTTCTTGTAGATGGGATGTAGGTTGGAAACCGCGTATCCGGGCTGTTAACCGGATCAATATCCGGCGCACCGTTCTGAATCAAAGACGAATATTCGTTGTGTGTTTTTTCGCGAACAACGATGCGTCTGTTGGTGTTTTGTTTGCTTTGAAAGAGAGCGTTTCGTTTTTTTGTACGTAAATTGTCGATGTTGCGGATTGCCAATCAGAATCTGTCGAACGTTTGTATTGAATAGAGTCAATTCCGATAACCCAAATTGTGACTGCTTGTGTTGCGGTGCCGAGACTCGTGTAGAGATTGTTGCCGGAACTATCTTGTCGAGGCGTGCCATCGCTGTTTTGTTGTTCAATTTTGGCACTCATAGAAAATGAGAGTTCGTATTTGCCCGGACTTGAAACAGAAAGGCTATACTTTTTACACTTGAAAATTCCCCTTTCAATTGCAATCACCATGATTTGTATAGTCGCAAGTCATTGCGTCTCTACTTTACCCCTTATCAATACGCCGCGTCAATGCGCTGCATCAACGCCCTGAAAGGGCAAAATATCATAGTGTAGGGCAACGCCCTACGATAATTGATTGTAAATAACCTTCGCCCCAACGGAGCAATAATATCAGACCAAACGGAAGTTTTTAGTTTTCAGTGGCGATTCGTTAGCGACGGGGGCTTGCCCTCGACGAGATGGAGCGGGAATCGTGTTGATATGCCAAACCGTCACTCGTCGGCGTAGCCGACAATTGCCGCGAAGCGGCGAACTTATGTGATATAACGAGGGGGCAAGCCTTCGTCGCTAACGGTTGTTTTGTTTGAAAAATTAGGTGGAAATGAGGTTTTGGCGTGTTGGTGAACCGAAGTTTTTTCCCGTCCCCTTTTGGCTTTTGCCCTTTCAGGGCGAGAGTTATTGGGGGCGATTTCACAGGGCGTTGCCCTGTGCTATGGGCTTTTTGCCCCGTTGGGGCGTAAAAAAATTCGCCGCAACGTAAGATCAGCCAATACCGTTTGTCGCATAGTTGAAGTTGGGCGTACATCGCGAATTGGTAATGCGTGAGTTAGTCGGGGATCAATATCGATAACAAATTTATGGCTATGGTGATGACGAATGGGAATTTTCAAGTATAAAAAGTATATAACAAGGGGGCAAGTCCTCGTTATCACGCACAATTTTTTTGAGAATACGAAACATGTGAAAAAGTGAAATTTTAATAAACATATTTTTAAAATCACGTTCGCGAATTTCGTTTTTTAGTGTGTTTCGCGTTAAAAAATTATTTCGTTATGTTTCGTAAATTTTGATTGTTTCGTATTCTCAAAAAAAATATCCCCGATTGGATTCGAACCAACAACCTTCGGCTTCGGAGGCCGACGCTCTATCCAGTTGAGCTACGGGGACAAACGAGAACAACCAAAAAACGGGGCGAAAGTATATACCA
>JAISQS010000475.1 GCA_031274045.1 Planctomycetaceae bacterium
GTCGAAATTATTTTAATGGTACATCTGTGACGTATAGGATATTGTCGCGGAATAGCAGGAGGCTGACTTTGTTGCCGGGTGCTTTGATGTTTTGCCACTCTTTCGCAATAAACCGCACGTCGTTGTGCGAAGTTATTGACCACTCGTGTATCCCCACAATAACATCACCGGCAAGCACATACTTTTCACCCAAAGGCGACCCCTCACGCACATCGTCAACAATCACGCCGCCGTATGGATATTGATGCGTGTATCTCGCAAATGTTTTTTTGTAATCTTCCAGTTGCATTGGCGTGTAGCGGATTCCCAGCGTTTTCCAAACAAGCTCATCCAACACATGACCACGTTGTTTCACGTCCGGTTTGCTTGTTGTCGTTTTCAACGCAATCGAACGATCTGCGGCTATTTTTTGACCAGCATTCGCCGGACTCGGCTCAACTCCGGCGTTTTTCGGTTTCGCAATATAACTATCATCACGTCTCACAGAAGGACTAGACAAAGTTACCGCAACATCCATGCCGGTATTGTCACGCACAATACTAAACACCAAATCATCCCTCGCCCGCATATCAAGAAGCGCACGGTAAAAATCTAACTTGTTCTCTATATTCATCCCGCCAACAGCCGTCACAACATCACCAACCTGCAACCCCGCCACCGATGCCGGACTCCGCGACAAAACAGACTTCACAACTACCTTGTAAAGACGCTTCTCCAACGGCTTATTATTCACAACATCACGCTGCTCAACCTTTGCCCCAAGCAACACCGATTTCGATACCTGACTCTCAAGCAAACGCGCCGCAACATCAATAACCTGATCAACCGGAATCGCAAACGCAATACACTCCGCCCCCTGACGAATCGCAGCATTGATACCAATCATCTCACCATCAACATTGATCAACGGCCCCCCTGAATTGCCCGGATTTATCTGCGTACTTGTCTGAATCGCATCACGGTAAAGCAGCCGATCATTCACCTCAACCTCACGCCCAAGTCCGCTAATCCTACCATCCGTAACAGTAAACGGATAACCATAAGGATTGCCTATCGCCATACAATTTTCACCCGCCATCAAATCATCCGAACGCCCAAAATGTATCGTCTGAAGCGGAACTCGTGCGTCAATCTTAATAATCGCAAGATCCGTATCAAGATCACGCTCAACCAAATGCGCAACATACTGCTCACGATTGTACGTCATAACTTGAATCTTGCGTATCTTATCGACAACATGATAGTTTGTAACAATATAACCACGCTCATCAATAATTATTCCAGTCCCCATGCCGTTGTAAGTTTTGCCAACATCCTTAGAAAACTCACCCGTATCATCAAGCCGGTCGCCTTGAATACAGACCACCGCATTGCGATTCTTCTCGTCAGCACGCACCACCCAATTAAGACGGTTTTCAGAACCATAAAGAGCAGAACAAAACGTATCAGACAAAATAAAATTTGCCACGCCGCAATCCAACTTCGCACCCGATAAAACATTCAGAATACAAAATATCACCACCAACACCAAAAAAAATATACTCTTTCGACATTGACGATTAACTGATTGTAACGATGTTGCAATGTTTTTTATAAAAATATTTTTCATAAAGCATTGTGCGGCAGCGAGGCAACTCGGCTATCAACAGGGATGACGTTATTGAACACAAAAACCAGATAAAATCCAGCCAACAGCATTGTGACAAATCATTTCAACCTTGTTCCAAGCTTACTGCAAACCCTGCATAAAATTTATTTCAGTCCTCTAATTCAAATCCGGTTACTGCAAAAAAACCCGAAAAAACACACAAAATTTTCCGAATATAAAAACAGTTGTTACTGGTTTCGACGAAATACTATGCCAATCTTGATTTGCAGTGTTATAGGCGGAATAACCGGAAGAGTTTTTCTAATTTATCAGAATTGTGCAAAATTTAGCCGCCCACAAACGGCACGAATTAAAAAAATTAGCCAAATCTGAAAAAAAGTTAAAATTTCTCAAATTTTATTTTCCCGACAACCCGGCAAAATTCTGAACGCAAAATTAGCAATAGAACAAAGATACCACGCTGACAAGTCCCAACTTGTCCAAAACGCCCCTCCACGCAGCCCCAAAAACAGTATCCCCCGCCTTTGCAAACCGTATAATGTCTGATAGACTGTCGCGAGTTGTGGGGAACTTGCCCAATAATGATGTTATTTGATAAAATCAGTGGGGAATTTGCCCAAAACCAAAAAACGCAGTCTGAATGAGATTTTGACTTTTGTGGATTGGATTAAATTTCATGTCGTGTTAATCGTTTGGAGTTGTGGATTTATAAAATTTTCGTGTGGGAATAAGGTATGTCGGACAAGTCAAATGAACTGATAGTTGGTGAGTTCAGCCGTAGGTTGGATGAGCGGTATCGTTTGACGTTGCCTGCTGAATTTGAGGATGTTTTCAAGCCGGATTCAGGAAAGTGCGTTATTGCCAAAGAGCGTCCCGGTTGCTTATCGCTTTGGGGTGAGGAGACGTGGAAGGCAAAATTGGACGCGAGAGTAGATTTGGTTCAACAACGCCTGAAGCTAGGTGATTTGGAACAAAAAATGCCGGAATTGCAACGGTTTGGGCGAATTTTATCGACGCGGCATCGGGAGTTGCAATTAGCGAATCGGTCACGGGTATTGTTGCCGGAGGGATTTAGAGAATTTTTAGCGGTTGAGGCGGGCAAGGAGGTAATGGTAATTGGAGCTGCCGTCTGCATCGAAATTTGGCATCCGCAAAAATGGGTGAATTATTTGGAAGGCGAAATATCAGAATTCAGAACGCTGCTCGATACACTGTCACATTGATTCCAAATTGACAGATAAAACCAGATAAAACCAGATAAAACAGTTAAACTCTAATTCATGTTTTAAGCTCTACAAGATTGATTTTACGTTTTCATTTTGAACAAGGAATCCGAAAACAAAAAAATAAAAAAATAAAACCAAAACAAGCCTGAATCTGATCTTTGTCGTTTCGTTTTAACATTCGGTCGTCACCCGAAACTTAGGAATGCAAGTCCTTTTTTGTAAACGAAACACTTTAAGGAATGTGGAGAGATATTTCTTAAAAGATCACGATTCAGGTTTTTTTACGTCTATCAATAAAAATTTGCTGATTATTTCGGATTTTGTGGGGGTGTTACATTGTGTCTTTTATTCGCGGTATCAACGCCCTGAAAGGGCAACAAGCTCATAGCGTAGGGCAACGCCCTACGAAAGGGATTCACAAACACC
>JAISQS010000476.1 GCA_031274045.1 Planctomycetaceae bacterium
AAACTTGAATAACAGCCAAAAAAAAGAACCACAAACCACCAGAAAAGAGCGAACATCATACACGCTCCTCGCATTCCGTCAAGGGACACCTTGACCACTCCACCACAACACAATCCCAATATCGAAGACAAAATTTACCACTCTCCTCACTCATTTTTCGTTGCGCACAAATTACGCAAAGTTTTTATTTTTAACGCGGAAAGAAGGAAAACGCGGAATAGACGGAAAACGAATTTTAAAAAATTTCCGCTTGTTGCGCGCGGAGACGCGGAGAACGCAAAGAATAAAATAAAATTTATTCCCTTGTGTTCTTCGTGCCTCCGCGCGAAATATATTTCTTGTTGCGCGCGGAGGCGCAAAGAACGCAAAGTTTTTATTTTTTAACGCGGAAAGACGGAAAACGCGGAATAGGCAGAAAACTAATTTTAAAAAATTTCCGCTCTTTCCGTCCTTCCGCGCCTTCCGCGTTAAAAAAATATTGTAAGAATGAATTTTGTATATTTCGTATTTTCGCTTGTTTCGCGTTAAAAATAAAAAAACTAAAATAATTCTCACAATAAAATTCTTCCTCCGCGTTCTCCGCGCCTCTACGCGAAATATATTTCTTGTTGCACGCGGAGACGCAAAGAACGCAAAGAATAAAATAAAATTTATTCCCTTGTGTTCTTCGTGCCTTTGTGCGCAACTTTTTTAAAAATGTTGCGCACAGAGGTACAAAGGACACAAAGAAATTACAAAAATAAAATTCTTCCGCATCGGGAAAAAAGTTTTCATGTTCTTGCATAAAGTCGCGAACCGTATTGCAAACATTATCAGCAAACGAAAATCGAAACCGTTCTCCGTCTGAAGTATCAATCCCCGAAAAATTAAACCCCATCACCGCATAACTATTTTTTTCGGGAGTCGGATGTTGACCAATTATATAGATCACCGAACAATTGCTCAAATTGATCCGCGTATTTGATGTCGTAATAATATTTAAGCACTGCGAAAAATAAGCTCTTGCCGAATTTACGCGGGTGGATAAAAAATTGGGACGCGTTGCTCTCCAATTCGAGCATCTCAATAAATCGCGTCTTGTCGATATACTTTTTACACTTGAAAATTCCCATCACTATCGCAATCAAAATGATATTGTTACCGGCAATGGGTCTTTGCCAATTCGTGACTGGTGACCAACTTCCCCATCCCTTAATAACCAATTAGCCCCCCAGCCATGCGCCCTTATCCCCTTATTAGTTAAGCATAAAGTCCACGATCAAATTTGAGACGAATTGAATCCAATGTAGCGATATGCTTTGCCTTTTGGCGATTCAAAATTGAAAGTACAGACGCAATGCATTGCGTCTCTACTCAAACAATAAGGGGATAAGGGCGCGTGCTGGGGGCTTCATTGTTATTAAGGGAGGGAAAATTGGTTACCTGTTGCGAATCGATTAAGACTCAATATTGGTTGTACAAATTTTCTCTGTAAATTTATAAAAGAGGAAATTTCAAGTGTAAAAAGTATATCCTTGCTTGACTACGAACTACCGTTTTCCCGTGTATTTTTCATCCGCCCACGACCTCCTGAACGCTAGGAAATAATCAGTATTTTTTCGTATCTTAAAAAAATATCACACGGGTGACTTGCAAAGAAACCCAAATCAAATACAATTCCCCCCTCAACAAGAAGAGTTGTACAACTTGGTAAGTTTGTGGGTGTTTTTGACTGCGAGTTGATGCGTGCGGAAAATGTGCGTTACCAAATCCGAACTTATTGACCGCTATCGCAAAATCCATTGTCACCAAATAACAAAAACTACAACAATATAACGATGTTAGAAATTACAGAAGAGAATTTTGATTCGGAAGTTTTGTCATCGCAAGTTCCGGTGTTGGTTACTTTTTCATCGAAGACGTGTGCACCTTGCCGTGCGATTGTTCCGGTTCTTGAGCAATTAGCGGACGAGTACGGCAACAACATTAAGATCGGCAAAGTTGATGTCGGCATATTTCCGTTGCTTGGGGCAAAATTTGGTATTGAGATGCTTCCAACATTGGTTTTCTTTAATAAGGGTAATGTTGTTGAGAGACTTATTGGAATGCAGACAAAAAGTAAAATCCAAGATGCGATTGACGAAATAGATTATTGATCAAATGATTTATTGACCAATAAGAATCAATCTGATCACTGACAATTGATCGTTAGATCATTGATCAAAAAATTGTAGGTGATATTGAAACCGGTGATGTGGTCGGTTTCGCATTTGTGATGGTATTGCGAAGAGGGCGGACTTGTGTGCTGTTGTTATTTTGCAATACGAAATTTAATCAGTTATTTACAGGCATGAAAAAAATAAATACAGAAAACGCTCCAGCCGCAATCGGTCCATACTCCCAAGCCGTCATAACAAATAACACACTCTTCACAGCAGGGCAAATTCCGCTTGATCCGAAAACGATGAAGTTGGTTGGGGAAACGATTGAAGAGCAAACGACCCAAGTTTTGCGGAATCTTGACGCAATCTTAAACGAAGCCGGAACATCATGGCAACAAGTTATAAAAACGACTGTTTTTCTAACCAATCTCACAGATTTTGCACAGATGAATAAAATTTACAGCGATTTTCTAAACGACGCAAAACCGGCAAGAAGTACCGTCCAAGTTGCAGCTCTGCCGCTAGGTGCAAAAATCGAAATAGAGCTTGTAGCGGAGTTGCCGAATTAGCAAAATACCCATAAATGAACACGACAAAATAACCGCGTATTGCAAGAATACACGAACCGCAATATGACAATTTAAGATATCGCGAATTGTCCAAACAAGAAATTTTGGCATAAAATAAATTTTAATTACACACAACGTACAACGGATTTTGTTGACACAAGAGCGTACAAACGGCAAACGTAAATAGAATGCCGCCGTACGTAAGCTCGGTAAACACGAACGAAATACCAAGTACAAACAGCTTAAAAATTACTCTCAATGGTCAATAGTCCAAAAACAAAAAAAAGCGGTGCTGATGTTTTTAACATAAGACAAGTTAAAAAGTTGATCGATTTGATGAAGTCAAATGATCTTTCTGAGATTGATCTCCAGCAGGCGGATGTTAGGATTCAAATTAAGCGGAATGTTTCGGTGCCGCTTGGGGGGCAGCCGTATTCTTTGCCGGTTGCCAAACCTGCTGCCGCTCCGCCGCCAACGGATACGGTTGCGATTTCTCCAAAAACACCACCGGCGGAATCAAAAAACAACGAAACAAATGATGCGAAATCTCACATCATAACCAGCCCGATGGTTGGCACTTTTTATGCGTCAATGAGTCCAGATTTACCGCCGTTGGTGAGTGTTGGTGATGTGGTTGCGTATGACAAAACGGTGTGCTTAATTGAGGCAATGAAAGTATACAACGAAATCCAAGCCGAATGCTCCGGCAAAGTAATTGCCGTATTAGTCAAAAACGGCGAAGCCGTAGAATACGGCAGACCGCTATTCAGAATCGAAATAGCCTGACACGAATCCGACAGTATGCCGACTTCGCAACGCAGGCGACAAAACGGCGAGAATCTGTCGCTTACTTTGTACGAGTTTACTGATAACGATTTTAAAGAACACGCCGTCTTGTCAGCAACACCCCAACAAGACAGCGAACTTAACCGATGCCGTAAACGCAACGCAAGATAATAAAATCTGTCGTTGGCATCTTGAACTATCGAACGAGGTCTTTTTTGAATTCGCGAAACGATTTGCAAGTCAACGCAGACTGAAACAAAGAATCAAGCGCAACCGCATCCGAATACGACTCAACACTCTTCCGAATGTCGCTCGGAACCTCCCCCTTAAAACGAGTCGAAAGACAAGTTAATACCATATCTTTCTTAACCCGCAATGCAGCGCGTTCCGCACCGATTTTTACGCCGCGTTCTTCACCGATTCTTACGCCGAGTTCTTTACCGCGTTCTTCACCGATTCTTACGCCGCGTTCTTCACCGATTCTTATGCCGAGTTCTTTGCCTCGTTCTTCACCTCGTTTTTCGCCGATTTTTACGGCTCCGTCTAAAATGCTAATCATTTTTTTGACCTCCTTTGGGTTGTTATT
>JAISQS010000525.1 GCA_031274045.1 Planctomycetaceae bacterium
ATGTATGTTTTTACCGGAAGGCTTGAGGCATTAGTCAGGGAGGCGGTTGCGTAACGTAAGGTAGCAAACCGACTGCTAGGCGGTCTGGTTTTCGGCGAGCGAAGCAAGACGAAAACAGAGGAGCGGAAAACGCGTTGATATACCAAATTGCCCAAAACGTTGGGGTGTTTTGGTTTTGCTGATGCGTTTTGGCGATCCCGTTGTCGGCGATCGCCGACGTAACCGCCTGGCAGTCGGTTACCCACCTTACGTTTTTGCCTACCTCACGCGACCGCCTAACGTCATTTTTATGACCGCCGGAAGTATAGCTGCCATCAGTAATGGATATATCCAAAACGAAAAACTTCATGCCATATTCAATGTATGTGATGACCAAGAAAAAAATCTGCCAACAGCAAGACAGGTCACTGTGCATACTCAGTCTTTAGCAAACAACTGTAACACCACCTCTTCCAATTTGACTCATTCAACTGCGTCAAAACAACACCTTTCACAAACGCGTGGAAATGTTCATATACGGACTTTTTAGGCTTGAACTTATCAAGGCTTGGATATTGGTATACAAACACTACTAATCTGGCAAGCCAATACAGATCCAGTCTTGCTAGTGCCAGTGTAAGCACACGTCTCAACACACTCAGAATACACACAACCACAAGCAGCCCCAACACCTCCAGCAGCTGCGAGACATGCTAGACAGGAAGTCCCTAATGTAAGAGTTCCCGCCACGTAGCAAGCTGGCCCACATGCCATAGCTATACCGGCATCAGCCACGTAGCACGTAGATGCCGCTGTATAACAAGCTAAAAACATTAGTGTCCCGACCGGAGTTGAGCTATAAATGCGAGTGACATCTAAATCGGTTACACACATGGCACAATTTCTAACAGAAGTCGGATACGTTCCAAGACACGCCCCAC
This sequence comes from Planctomycetaceae bacterium, assembly GCA_031274045.1. Classification (GTDB taxonomy): domain Bacteria; phylum Planctomycetota; class Planctomycetia; order Pirellulales; family Thermoguttaceae; genus WRKP01. Next base: position 921 of record JAISQS010000525.1, read on the forward strand.
CCTTGTATGTGTACGTGACATTACCACATCGCCCGCAGCTCCCATTACCGACACCTGAACCACTATAACTGCGCGGGTCTGTACAAGGCCCCGTATCACCCAGCCATTCACTACACACAGGGGCAGCCGGTGCTCCCGGACCATTTGTGTCTGCGAATACCAAACAAACGCCCCCCACAATGGTAAACAAAAATAATACAGACCCTCCCACCAAAAAACTCTCCAACTGTTTTTTCATACAAATACCCCCTTAAATATCCGTTTGTTGAACTAATCAAAAACGCTCTGAACACAAGTCACTAGCATCAGGGCATTACCCTCGACGATGAACCACGTGTCAGACACTAACCACCCGTCCGAAAATTGTCCATCTACGCCAGACACATCACATCGAAACCACATTCCGCAGTGAACTGCGGGGCTTCTTTTTTCACATGTTTGTCTGAATTGCGTCATTCATGAGAACTCACAAAAAACACTCAAGCCCAAACATCGCTCGATACTTCGCCAACACGATCAACGAAGCGGCGCGAGTTCTAACACACATCGGATAAGTGTCAATCCCCCCCAGACTCAATTTTGGAAAAAAATTTTTTCGGCGAATAATTTTCATCGTTTGTTTTGTCGTGATTTTTGTGGACAACTTTTTTATGTCCGTAATTTATTCTATGTTCGTGAAGTCTACTCTTCATATAATTTAACCGAAACACAAATTCCGTTTCGCAATTTTATCACACACGGCGTTACCGCAAACCAATCTTTTTCTTTGTCCAAATGAAAAATCGGGAATCGCGTTTTGATAGATTTCGTTGCGAATTTTGACGGTAATTCGATGATTACGATGTTATTATTGTTGTCTGTTTGATGTTCAAATTCGGTGATGATCCTGTTGCATTTCGGGCAATCGGAATGTACTAGAATTACCGTGTGAATGTTCTTGATAAATAAACTCTCATCAATCGGTTCTTTGAAATATTCAAGCAACGGCAATTTTTTATCTTGCCAATTTTGCGGTTCGAGAGTGATGCGTTCGCGTCCGTTTGGTTGTGTTGTCCGCTCGCCGAGAAGATCGTGTTGCGTTTCCATCGTAAATAATATAGACACCAAAATCAGACTCAAAACTAACCAACTCACAACCACCGCAATCAACTTGCGTTTATCAGAATCCGTAAGACCCAATTTGAATCCCAACCTCAATTCAATTGTTGCCCGCCGCAAAAAATCACGAATATCAATTTGCTCGCGGCATAAAATAATTAGCGCAACAATAATCAGATCAAAAATCGCCGTGTAAAACGGATTCACAGAAATCACGCCCCAACAGCCGCAAGAACCTTCGCCGCTAATCCATTTTAAAAATGATATTGTCGCAAAGAGCGCGAAACAGAAAAAAGATAAAACCCAAATACCCCGCCGAAAAACACCAGACAACAAAAGAAAACCAAACAAAATCTCAAACTCAACCACAAAAAAAATCACACGCCAATCACCAAAAAATTACCACAAAAAAGTAAAAATACTCCCTTGTACCGCAGGCGGAATCGGTTCGCTTATGAGTTGGTAAAATTTCAAACCGGCAGCAACCAACAACACAAACGAAATAAAAAATCTTAAATAACCAAATCCCGTTCGTTTCACTCGCTCTCTCATTTTCGCTCTATCACTCTAAAACAATCTCCGCTTCAAGCGTCAATGTTAAATTCCGATTTTTTGGGCTATTTGATTGGACGAGAACTTCTTTACTAACTTTGCCCGACAACTCATCTGTCAATAATATCAATTTAACAGAACCGGACTGCTTCGGCGCAATCGGCGTTTTCGTAAAACTCCCAACCTCCACACAAGAACCACAACCCGCAACAACTTTACGAATAATCAAATCAGCGTTACCTTCATTCTTGATGATGAATTCGTGTGTCGGTTTTGCGTGCGGTAATTTCTGTTGCGCTAATGTTTCAGATTCGGCGTTTGGTTTTGGATCGGCGTTCGGCTGTGGTTTGCCATCCGATTTTGGATCGGCATTCGATTTGGTATCTGCTTTGGGTTCGTTGTTTGGTTCTGATTCGTTATTTGATCTTGGCTGATGTGGGATTGTAATTTTCCCGAAATCATACAACGGCTCAACACAAACAATACTAGGTTGCCAAATCAAATACGCAACCTGACCGCCGGCATAACCCGCCGTCCGCAACACCCCAATCGCGAAAAACAACATCGCAAAAAACATGAACAAAAAACAAATTCGTTTCATTGATAACCTTACTTGTTTTAGTACTGTTTACCAGTAAAAGCCATACGATCAATGAACCAGCTATTGTTGGTCTGATTCACTACAGCAGACTCCTTCAGAACACGTACCAGTACAACACGTATCACCGCAACAGTTTTGCCCTGGCGGACAAGTTATCTCACCGCCACAACCAAATTGTGCGTTAATTGGTTGCGCGCTGGGAGTGACCCCCATTAGGATCAACCCGAACCCAAAATAAACTAACGCGGCAGCGAAATACTTACCGCGGAACGAAATCAATTCAAAAATACTTTTCATTCTAATCATCCTTTCTTTCGTAATTGTTAAAAAATTCAAGTGATCTCACAGCATCAATACACAAAATCAGTTATTTTGAGGTGCTGTAGCCACAAGCGGAACTACGGTATCGACCTTGCCGTCTGCTGCATAAAGCTTAATTGTGCCGTAACCTACGTCTTCAAATTTTGTACGTTTTGAAATAACTTTCAATACAGATTGATCATCGCTAACTTTTACCAAACTATAAAACTCCCAGCTACCGTCCACATCAATTTTTGGAAATGAGGCATTAGCGTTACGTCTGATTACTTTAACGTCCACGATAACTCCAATATCATCTTTGCCGTCGTCAACCACGGAAACGGAAGCGGGTTCGCAGAAGTAAGACGCAAGAACCCTACCAGTCACAGGGATCTCACGAAAAAGAACATGCTTGTCACTTTGTAGTTGGAGCTTAACCAAACTATCAATCCTACCTACTGGTGGGTTACTAATTTCGACACTCAAAATAGCATTGGTGGGTCCACTCCCCTTCATTAAATTCACTTTCAAGAATGTGGATGCTGTCGAAACCGATACTTTATCTAATGACACATGCTTACTAAACTGAACAACACACTGTTTGTTTGACACGATATCTGTTGAATGAAACTCATCAAAGATGATCTTATCAGGAAAAATCGCGACATCTAGATCACTGGCTGATACATCGTGAGAGTAAACCAATGGTATAATATTATTGCGTAAGTTTTCCTTACATTTTATGAAAACATTAACGGCTCTTTCGTATCGTATGTTGACATTCTCAGGTCGAAAATCAATGGACAAAGTCGTTGACTGACCTGGTTCAAGCTTTGTATCTGCCAGTGATGCCTCGGCGCAGCCACATGTTGTCGAAACAGTTATCCCTTCAAGTTGCTTCGAACACATTGATTTGACAACGAGAGTTTTTTTCAGCCCCATACCAACAGGTAACGCAACAGGAATAACGCCGGATTCATAGTTTATGATTGTCCCTTGATCTGTTATGACAACATCGCTATCTAGTGCTGTTTCTGCTCGCCGACATCCATTAAACAGTAAAAGGTTACAATAGATTGCCAATACGATTATTGTGTTTGCACCGGATTTCCGCCTAGCGAGCAATAATCCCACCACAACACTAACTATCCCCACAATCACAAGAGTTAAGCGTATCAAAAAACTATTGTCGGATTTGGTAATATCAACAACAGATTGTTCCTCGTGCGGTCGGATAAACAGAGGCGGCATTTCACGAAACTCTTTAGTATTGGTCAAATCAAATGTATCATTAGGAATTAGTACATTGAGCTTAGGCGGTTCTATTGCCAGAAGCTCGATTTTCGTCGCCAAAAAAGGAACCCCCTTCGAATCAATTTTGTAATTCGAACGACTAATACGTGTCGGCAACCAACTGCCGTCATTCACCTCCACAAAATCGTTATAGTTATCCTCCGCTAACACCGTACCGCCAATTTTAATTCTCCCAAAAGTAACAACGTATCCCTTATCCGGCAACGCGTAATCTTCGTGTTTGAGCCCGATTGAATTTTTGTCTCCGCATCTGAGAAGAACTGCTCTTTCACCGTCTATACGGGCAAATAATGTTTCAAAAGGCATTCCCTGTAGTTTGTACAATGAAAATACAGCTTTGTTCTTTAAGTCTCTACTATATTCGAGAAAATCCGGCATTTGGGCAATTTGAGTTTTTGAAATATCTGAATTTAAGTTAACCGTACTCTTTTCGCCACTATCGCCATCTGCAATAGCGGATCGGGATGCAACAATTCTGGACGTAATTGTACCATTCCAAGCAATCACATTTTTTGCTGACAAATCAACTTTATTGTCTAGAACGTCTTGTTTAATCTTATCAAGAGAATCCACATCAGATACTTCAACACGCTCTATTCGGTACTTTGATCCATCAACATAATATCGTGCAACCGCCGTATAAACATCTCTTTTCCGTTTTCTCTCAATGTCAACAAGCGTAAGACCATCTTCCTCTTCCAACTTCTTTACATCCGTAATAACTCCATATTTCTTATCTCTTTCCATTCGTTCTTTACGTTGTTTTGCAAATGTTTGATTAAGCTCGTCTAACTCACGCTTCAATTTCTCCTCATCCAATTTAGCAAAATTCCGCACCACATAATAGCCAATCGCACTTCTAATTTCTGTCGTAGAGATGGTGTGAATTCGACTGATTAACTCATCTGGCGAAATATCAGCAGGCCCCACCTCAATAATTTTCCGCTCATCAGCAAGTACCCCAACCCCAACACCAACAAGGATCGCAGCCGAAAAGAAAACCAGTAAACCATAGCAGAATTTAGAAACGTAACTCATAAATCTCTCCTTCGTTAAAAGCTTGAACCATGCACTTAAAATAATCAATTTACACACGACGTACATTAAAACTTATTATACTTTCGGCGGTCATAAATGTATGTTTTTACCGGAAGGCTTGAGGCATTAGGCAGGGGGCGTTAGGTTCGCTGTCTAATGCCTTCCAGCCTTCTTACCGCTTAATACCTCACCTGCCTAACGTCATTTTTATGACCGCCGGAAGTCTATTACTGTTTTTTTAACCACAAGGAACTTACTAGCATTCTTTGCGGACTTTGCGGTTAAAAAACAACGGCGGAAGTTTGTGAAAGTTTGTATTCTACGTTTTCCGTATTTTCTACGTTGAAAATATTAGATGCGAGTTACGGCAATTTTTTTTGGGGATATTATAAAACTTAGTCAAAGACATCTTGCTTTTTTTTGTAAGTTAGAATATCATACGCGGCAGTTCACCGTATTGACGGGTTTGGTTGTGATGAGTTTCAGTTTGTCTGTTACGGCAAGTTGGATTCGTCTGTTTAAGTCGGTGATTTATCGTTACAAAAAATGATTTGTGTTGTTCAAAAAGCGGCGTGAGATTTTTGATGGCGATAAATTATTTAACATTTAGTTACATTTTTTTCGGAATGTACAAACAAAAATTTAGGAGAAAAGATCATGAAAAGCACAAATTCGGTTTCGGTTTTTAACAAAATTTCGCTTAATTTTAAGGGCGAAATTCGGTATACTAAAATAGACAAGGGTGTTAAAATAGGCAGGGGGGGGGGGGCTATGTAGTCAGAGTAGAATTTTTTGTAAAGATAAATTTTACTATTCTGATTACTCTTCCAAAAAACATCTTCCATTTTTTGGTTTTACTCTTGTTGAGCTT
>JAISQS010000664.1 GCA_031274045.1 Planctomycetaceae bacterium
GATCAAATTCCGTAAGTAGGATTTTTTCACAGGAAGGAATTTTCACAGGAAGTTAAGGGAAGGTAATGGAAGAATATTTGAAAATTTACTTACCTTATTTTCCTGTGAATTATTTTGTAAAAACATTAACAATTAGAGAATTTTTATCACACAAGTCATAAACGTATTCGCGTGACGTTAGCGACGGGGGCTTGTCCCCTCGTTATACCACACATCTTTTAAGATTTTTTTTGAGAATACGAAATAAACGAAAAATACAAAACATAACGAAATAATTTTTTTAACGCGAAACACGCTAAAAAACGAAATTCGCGAAAGTGATTTTAAAAATTGTGTTTATTAACATTGTGTTCATTAAAATTTCGCGTATTTTGTATTTTCGTGTATTTCGCGTTAAAAAAATTTTCGAAATTACTTTTCGTTTATTTTGTATGTTTCGTATGTTTTGTATTCTCAAAAAAACTCGTGTGGTATAACGAGGCGGGATGCCCGCGTTCCAGTCCTTCGCCGCTACGCGGCAATTGTCGGCTACGCCGACGTTGTGCGATTTGGAGGATCAGCGCGTTTTCGCACACCATTGGGGACGAGGGCAAGCCTCGCCCCTACAATACCAAACGTTTTTAACCAAACGTTTTTAACCAAATGTTTTTGGTTTTGGGCGTTTGGGCGATAAAAATTCCGATGCGGCTTGGCAAATTCCGATGCGGTTTGGCGGATGCGGTTTAGCGGAGTTGTTCAAAACCATGAGCAGGTGAATCCGCCATCGACATATACGGCAGCACCTGTCATATAACTCCCCGCACGTTGCGATAACAACAATAACGCCGCCCCAACCAACTCCTCCGGCGAACCATAACGATGCATCGGAGTACCATTCATAATATTGGCAACACGCTCCTCACTCAGAATCTTTCGATTTTGCTCCGCCGGAAAGAAACCCGGACAGATAGCATTGCAACGGATTTTTTGGCTGGCAAATTCTTGCGCTATATTCTGCGTCAAATTTACCACACCTGCTTTGGACGCAGCGTAAGCAAAAACACGCGATAGAGGTTTATCAGAATTTACACTGCCAATATTCAAAATTGAGCCGCCGCTTTCGTTTTTCAGCATGGATTCAACAAATACTTGGCAAGACTCCATCATCCCCTTTAAGTTGACGGCAAAAATCTTGTCCCAAGTATCGGGGTTGACTTCGAGAAACGGCGTGGCGGCATTGATTCCCGCACAATTCACCAACATATCAACCCTGCCAGTCTTTTTGAGCGATCCGGCAAGCAACGACTTAATCGAATCGCGGTTCGTTATGTCAACAAGAATATATTCACTGCTGACTCCAATTGCGTTGAGTTTTTCTACTCTCGCTTGACAAGCCGGTTCGCCCATATCGGCAACAACCACATGCGCCCCAGCCTGACCAATTCCAGCCGCCAACGCTCCACCAAGCTCACCAGCGCCGCCAATAATCACCGCAACCTCACCACGCAACCCAAAAAGCCCCTCCAAAAAAACCGACGGACCCGACATAATTTTGTCTCCTTTATTTTAACTTCGATTTTGCTTTGAACAAATTCGTTTTGGACAAATTTTCTGACACGCAACGAACTATAAAAATCCGTTGCGCAAATTCGCCGTTCACGTTTCGACTCGTTATGTGTTAGTTGAGACTAACGTTTTGAGAATTGAGTTCCTCTTCTTGCTTTTCGGAGACCGTATTTCTTTCTTTCAACTTCTCTTGCGTCGCGTGTGAGAAGGTGATGTTCACGCAACAACGGCTCAACATCAGGATCAAACTTCCGAATCGCTCTTGCAATTCCTAGCTTGCACGCGTCGGCTTGACCTGTTGTTCCGCCGCCGGAGACTTGAATCAGGACATCAACCGAATCCGCCTTGCCCGTTACCGCCAAAGGCGCAAGCACCGAATCCTTTTGTTTCGCTGTCTTGAAAAAGTCATCAAGCTCGCGTTGATTGATGCTGATTTTTCCTTTACCGGGTCGTATCCGAACTCTTGCAACAGACGACTTCCGCCTGCCAGTCCCGAGAAAATCACTCTTACCGTTCCCTTCAATTATAAAATTACCAAATTTGACCATCTGATTTTTTTTGCAATGTTTTTTTTGCAACAGTAAAAATTTTTATATCCATTGAGCAGTTTTGTCGTGAGAAATTTATCAACCCACAATCAAAAACGCCGTTCGCGGCGAAACCCTTCGCCGGCACTGGATCCGTAACGTTTCATCATATAACAACGCCGCGCCCCCAAAATTACTCCAACATTCTACTCGCCTTTGGCTCGGCTTTTTGTGATGGCAAGCTCTAGCGTTATGGGGTTTTGGGCTTGGTGCGGGTGTTGTTCGCCGCTTTTGTAGACTTTTAATTTGCGCAACATTTGTCTTGCCAAATTATTTTTCGGCAACATCCGCCTGACCGATTCGATCAGTACCAAATCAGGTTTTCGCGAAAACCGCTCTCTTGCCGTTTCAACCCGAAGTCCGGGATAGCCAGTGTAGTGTGTATATTTTTTTTGATCCAGCTTCTTGCCTGTGAAGACTATTTTGTCAACATTCGTCACTATTACATATTCGCCTGTGTCAACATGCGGCGTGTAAACCGGACGATGCTTGCCCATCAATATCATCGCAATATCACTCGCAAGACGACCAACCACCTTGTCAGTACCATCAACAAGATACCACTTTTGCTCAACCTTACCGGGCTTCGCCATGTATGTTTTTTTATTTATCATTTATCTTCCTCAAAAATCTTACAACGAAGCAGACAGCTTCGAACACATCCGAATCATAACCAAGTTTATTGTAACTTTGCCGGTCTGTTGTTAGCTTGGCGAGACGGACTCTTAACCTGTTATTAGTAAATCTCAACATCGCAAAAAAACCAACACGGTTTTCTTGACAAAGAACGCTGCCGACACAAAGGGCGAGGAGTATAACCCACATCACAACTTTGGCAAGGGGGAGACTATCGACAATCAACACCCGAAACTCCGTCCTATATACTATTGGATCAAAAAACAC
>JAISQS010000722.1 GCA_031274045.1 Planctomycetaceae bacterium
GTCGGGAGCAAGCGACTCGTTTATCACAAAAAAACTTTTTTGAAAAAGAAAGGTCAATATGAAAAGTTCAGTAAAGTTAGAAACTTTGCAAATTAACATGTTAAAATGGGGGGGGGGGGGCGTACTACGTAATCCGAAAAATCGGATTTGTGCGTTTACCTTAGTTGAGTTGCTGGTTGTAATTGCGATAATTGGAGTGCTGATTGCGTTGCTACTCCCCGCCGTCCAAGCAGCAAGAGAAGCCGCAAGAAGAATGTCTTGCTCAAGCAACATGAGACAGTGGGGAATCTCGCTGCACAACTATCACGACTCGTATGGCACATTACCGGGTATGGGATCATCAACAACTAACGGTTATTCCGTTCAGATTCGCTTGACTCCGTACATGGAACAGGGAGCGATTTTTGCAAAATTAGATTTAACCCAAAATTTACTTGGTGGAAGTGCTATGTCAGGAGGTTATTTCTTTAAGACTCACGCAGTCGAGGCAGCAGAATCAACATTAAGTGTTTTACATTGCCCAAGCGATGGTGCACCTAAAAAACGTGAAACTCCTTATCCGGGAGAAGGTAATACAACTCCTCTTGTTGGTGGAACGTGTAACTATATGGTTTGTACTGGTAGTGATTACGCGAGAATATCTGCACCCAGCGCAACTGTAACAAAACCGAATGGCTTGTTTTACCATGATTCGGCGTATACATTCGATTCAATTCAAGATGGTTCTTCAAACACAATGGCACTCTCTGAAGCGTGTGTTTGTATTGAAAAAGTGACTACCGGATTGACGTATGATAATTGTGTGAGTTCGGGATCGCATAAAACGTTGATGTATGGTGAAGCTCCGATGGGTACATATTTTGATCTTCCAAGCGGAACAAGTACCGGTCTCACCGCGAATAGTTATGGTGGTTTAGATACTCACATGGTTGGCAATCAAACACCTTCAGCGGGCTGGCAAAATAATCGCGGCTTGTCTTGGGTACTGATTCAAGGATCTTACACGACCTATGGTGCGTTCATTCGTCCGAATGACAAAATACCGTCATATTGGAATATGAATCAGGGGTTCTTTATGGCGAACAGTTATCATCCGGGCGGTGTTAATGCGGCTTTTGCTGATGGTAGTGTTCGTATGGCATCTAATTCTGTTGATTTGAAACAATGGCGTTTAGCTGCGTCGATTGATGATGGAGAAGTTTTTTCAGGATTTTAGTTTTTCTCCATGTAGGGTTTCGGCGTAGTTGAAAGCCAGCGGTTCGGAGATGCTTTTATCTCCGAACCGCAAATTTCAAATTGTGTCAATCTGTAATTTATGTTGTCCTTGTATTCAGGTTTTGTATGTTATTTTGTATTCAGATAATTTTTGCAACGTTAATATTTATTGCGATTCCGTCGATATTGTATCTTTTTGGGCGTGCGTTTATTCCGCGATTTTTTCGCCGTTTTGCTTATGAGGTGCATCTTTGGTTGGGAGTGGCAAGTAGTTTGATTTTATTTATTGTCTGTTTGAGCGGAACGGCTCTGACATTCAAGACAGAAATAATCCAATTTATTGAACGAGAGCGTTATTATGTAGATGTTCCGTTTGGGGCGCAGCCGAAGCGGTTAGAAGAATTGGTGCCGCTTGTTGAGGAGACGGAGAAGGGGAAAGTTGTCCGCGTTCTTATTCCGGCGCGAGTTGATCAAAATTGGATATTCAATGTTAAAAAAGATTCACCCAAAGGAGTCACAAAATTGCCCGCCAGAATGCCCGCAATTCATGCGATGCTCGGCACTGCTTATATTGTCAATCCATACACCGGCGAATCGTTGGGAGAACAACGCAGCAAGACGTATATGTTTTTTATGATGCTTACTTTTTTGCATCGTTTTTTGTTGCTTGATATTCGGACGGGTCAAATAATTGTCGGCAGTGCGACATTGATTTTTCTCGTGTTGGTGATAGGTGGTTTTTGTCTTTGGTTGCCAGCGAAACTTCGTGTATTAAAAAGTTGGCTGTCCGGTTGCAAAATTCAATTTGGAAAAAGTTGGATGAAGTTTTTCTATGACATGCACAATACACTCGGATTTTATGCGCTCATTCCTGTTGTGATAATGGCGTTGACGGGTCCGATAATTTCGTTTACGTGGTACCGCTCGTTCGCGGCACAAGTCATAGGCGCAAAACCGCTCGGTAAAGCATTGGAAAAACCTGTGCCGTCAAAAAATTCGGGGAAAGAGTTGACGCGATTGAGTTGGGATGACTTCATAAAAAAGGGTGACGAATTAATTGCCCGCAAAGGAATCACAAGACTCGTGTTGCCGCAGTCGGCTGAAGGGAGTGTTACATTCCAAAGAATCGGCAGCGGTTGGTGTAGTATCGCGGCAACAGATAAAATTCAATTTGATCAATATACCGGAGAGGTTTTGAAAAGTGATTTATTTAATGAGATGCCTTTTGGTGAAAAAGTTGCTTCGTTAATTTTTCCGTTGCACAATGGTGAAATTTTTGGTACGGTTTCAAAAGTGATTTATTTTATAACATGCTTGATCGCAACATCACTCCCAATCACGGGACTGATTCTTTGGTCAAGAAAACTAAAATCACGATACACAAAAAATAAGAAAAACAAACAATCCAAAGATTTGCCCATCAAAACAGACGAAAAGTTAAGAGCAACAGCATTCGCATTAACGGATTAGTATATTTCCAGATTATTTCGGATGTTGTAGAGACGCAATGCCTTGCGTCTCTACTTTGCCCTTTATCAATACACCGTATCAATACGCTACATCAACGCCCTGAAAGGGCAAAATACTATAGCGTATGGCAACGCCATACGATAATTGATTGTAAATAACCTTCGCCCCAACGGGGCAATAATATCAGACCAAACGGAAGTTTTTAGTTTTCAGTATGATCCTTACTAAAAACTAACGTTATTACATTCCGTTAGGAATGTATCGCTCGGTAGAAAATGAAGCTCCGCCACGTTATTGCATTCCGTAGGAATGCAACCCTGCGGCTCGCCCAATGGTAGCATTCCTACGGAATGCTCGTTTGTGTGGGGACACCATTTTCTACCGAGCGATGCAAACCTACGGCTTGCATATATATTATATTTGACCCTTTCAGTGGATTGATAAATCGGAAGTTTACCGTCAAATGTAACCCAAAACAAAATCCGAAATAATCGGTATATTTCGTCAACAGATTACGCAGATTTAACAGATTTTAATAAAAAAACTAATCTGTATAATCTGTAAAATCTGTTGACAAACAACAGTAATAACGGGACTTTGTAATCGTAATGTTTTAAATTTGAATAAAGAAAAATGTCAAGTTGTGCGCATTGTGGGGCGGTGATATTGTTTGGCGGGGTCAAGCATGGTAGTTGGACTTTTTGTTGTCAGAAGTGTTGTGACGCGAGTAATGTTCGGTCGGGGCAAGCGGCATTGGTTCCGAATTCGAGTTGTGCGCATTGTGGGTCGGTGATATTGTTTGGCGGGGTCAAGCGTAGTAGTTGGACTTTTTGTAGCCAGAAGTGTTGTGACGCGAGTAATATTTGGTTGGAGCAAGTCGCATTGGTGCCGGATGACTTGGTTGATGAGCTTGTCCATGAAACGCACACAGGAAATTGTCCGATGTGCGGGGGAATCGGACCGGTGGACATTCACGTTTCACACCGCGTTATCTCATTACTAGTAATGACACTTTTTCACTCAACCCCAAGAATGTCATGCCAATCATGCGCAACATTCGCGAAAATCAAAGACAGCTTGATTACTTTGTTTCTCGGCTGGTGGGGATTTCCTTGGGGGGTTGTAACGACTCCGATTTACTTGATGCGAAACGCATACGGTTTAATTTGTCCGGTCTCCTCACTAGAACCTTCACAACAACTAAAAGATCACCTCCGACTAACAATCGCAACACAACTACAACAAGAAATAACCAACGAAACAACCGAAGAAACCGAAGACCAAATCAATGATGAAATCAACGACAACTACGACGAATATGAAGACGACGAAGACGAAGATGATTTTGCGCAACAAAAATAGGCGAACCTATTTTTGTTTTTTTGAGAGATGCGAACCAGACGAAAATACAAAATAAACGAAAAGAGTTGATGACAAAATTTCGTTTGTTTGGTCTGTTTTGCTTGTTTCGTATTCTCCAAAATTTTATTAACCAAAAATAATTCTGAATGATTTCAGAGTTGATATGAGAAAAAGAAAATGAGAATTAGAGTGAAAATTTTTACGATTATGTTTGTTGGTTTTGTCGCGGTGTTTTTTGCGCAATTTTTGTACGCAAATAAGCCAAGTGAAGCTGAGCGTTTTGAAATCTTTATCAAGACGGATGGATTGGTTAAAGCGTTGGACTTGACGAGTGAGCAAGTTGAGAAGTTGAAAGCGGCTGTTGATAAGTCGTATTTTCCTCACGGACGAAACGGCAAACCGGGAGTCGATCCGCCGCCGGCAGAAGGTTTTAAAATGGATGATGATTTTCGCACAGAAATTTACAAAATCCTTACCCCAAAACAGAAACAACTCGTCTTGACCTACAAATTCCAACTCGACGGAGGCTTCAACGCAAACGCATTGTACACAACAAAACTCGAAGTATTCAACTTGACCGGCGAACAACAAAAAAAATTGCAAGAACTTGAAGTCGAAAGAAGCGGAAAATATCAAGAAATTTTCAAAAACGCAAAACTCGAAAAACCGGAAGAAGACATCAAAAAACTTTCAAACGAAGAACGAAAAACAACAATGGAAAAAATCCACACCAAAATGAAAGAAATCGCCGCCGATTACAACAAAAAAATGAAATCCGTACTAACAAAAGAACAAATCGAACTCGGCAATAAATTAACCAACGAAGGAAAAGGTTTGCGAGAAAAAGTAGGTTTGAAAGCAGAACATTGAGGCAACTCGTACTCTTCACGCATTAAAATTCATTTCAGTTTTTTATTTTCAATACTTATTTAGAACCTTATTTTTTGGCACGCAGATGACACCAGATTATCAGGATTTGCGCAGATTTTTTTATAAATGCCTGTTCTCCTTTATCTGCGAATATTTTTAAAATCTGCGTTATCTGCGTGCTAAAAAAAGTTGCGGATATTGTGCTGATACATTACACAAATTACAAAAATTACTATGAATACGTTTATTGTTAGTCCGTTTTGGCAGAGTGTTGATGAGCAATCGGTTGGGGCGATGCTTGTTGCTTTGACGGTTATGATATTGGTGTCGGGAGCGGTTTCGCTTGTGCGTGCGCGTAGTGTGAATATGTTTCTTTTGACATTGGGGTTGATAATTTTATCGGCGGTGTTGCTTGCGCCGAAGGCGGATTCGCAGTCGCCGAAAGTGTTTCAAGTTTGGCTGATGAGTCCGTCGGTATTGAGCGGGCTTTCAATTATCCAAATCATAATGACAACAATCGTAGTTTTCGGCTCCATACGGCAAGAATTTTGTGTTGCGCGAAGGGGTACATTTTTGCATGAGTTGCGATCTTGGTTTATTTCGTTTGTTACGGTTTTGCCGTCGCCGATATTGCTTGTGTTTATATTTTGGGTTGAGCAAAACATTATGATTTCGACACGTCAAAACGCGCCGGCTCATATCGGTTTGCAAGTCGGAGTAACGATAGCGGCGGTTTTGCTCATGTTGTCGTTTATGGTTACTTGGCTTGGCAAATACAGGTTGTTGGCGGCACATTTTTTTGTCGGCTTGATTCTCGTCTGCTCCGGCGCATTGCTGCCTTGCATCACAACAAAATTGTCAATAAACCAAATCACCGATAACCAATATTCACCACATCCGGCAATCATAATCGCAATCCTGATCGCAATGTCCGCAGTGTTCGTAATAGGATTCAGACGAGGAAAAAAATTAAGATCGTAGTAACAATTTCTCTAAATTTTTATCGCATATTTTAGAGAGATATTTCAAATAATTTTTGTCAACAAATTACGCGGATTTAACAGATTTTAATAAAAAACCAATCTGCAAAATCTGTAAAATATGTTGACCAAAACAACAATTTAACCAAAACCAACAAACCTGAAAGTTAAAAACTAACATGTCAATTCTCACAAATATTTTTTACATTATTTCAATATCGCTAATGATTCCGGTGATGTTAGCGTTATTGTTTGGGCTTATTTATTCGCTTTATCTTGCGGGTATAACGGTGTATGAGTTTATGTCTCGTATGCAGCGGCGTGAGCAGCTTGCGAAACTTATTGCGTTGTTTGAGAGCAGGAGTGCGGAGTTCCCTGAAATTGAGGGCGACAACGAATTTTCGCGTGTATTGAATCTTATAATTAAGAGCAGTGATGATTCGCTTCTTATCGGCAAAAAGATAGCGGAGATTGAGTCGTCGCGGCGGTCGGAGTTACAAAAAATCTCGGACTTAACTAAATACGGACCGGCAATCGGATTGATGGGAACGTTGATTCCTTTGGGGCCTGCGCTTGTCGGTTTAGCGGAGGGGAATCTTGTGGCTTTGTCAAACAACATGATCATCGCGTTTGCAACAACAGTTGTCGGCGTTCTTGTCAGCCTAATCGCACTCGCAATTCATAGCGCAAAAAAAGGATGGTACAGAGATGACTCAATACTACTCGCCTTCGCCGCAGAAAGAATTATCGAAATCAAAAACGAAAAATAATGCACAGGAAATAATTCACAGGAAAGTAACGGAAGGTTTTTTTATACTTTTTACACGTGAAAATTCCCTTTCGCAATCGTAATAAATATGATTTTATTACCGATTTGTGCTACGGATATTGAGTCACAACCGACACGTAACAGGTACCAATTTTCCCCCCCCTTAATAACAACGAAGCTACCCCAATCATACGCCCTTATCCCCTTATTCACAATGTTTTAATAAGGGGATAAGGGCGCGGATTGGGGGGAACTTTGTGTTACTAAGGGAGATGGAATCGGTAACCAGTTGCGGATTGGTTGAGACTCAATATTGGTTATACAAATTGTCACGATGACATTAAAAAAAAGGAATTATCAAGTACAAAAGGTATATTTCGATAAGCTTCCCTTAACTTCCTGTGAATTATTTACTGGAATAATTAGGAACTTTATAGTAATTTTCCAAACAAAATTTGACCAAGAAATTATGATGATAGATTTACGATCAAAATTACGAAATATTGAGAAGAGTCAATTTGATTCTTTTGATGATGGGCAGGAGGTTGAGCCTCTTGCGTCGGTGGCGAATCTTGTTGATGTCATGCTTGTTTTTTCGGTGGCGTTGATGGTTGCGCTTGTGTCGTTCTTGCAAGTGCCGTCGTTATTGAAAAACAAGGATTACACCGTAATCACCAATCCGGGTAAGCCCGACATGGAAATAATTGTCAAAGAAGGCGAAGAAATCAAACACTACGAAGCAACAGACTCAACCGGTGCAGGTCAAGGCGAACTACTCGGTCAAGCATACCGATTGCCGGACGGTCGCGTCGTATACGTACCCGCCGATAAAGAAAAAAAATAAAAAAATTCACCGACGCGTGGTTTGCTATGGCGTTCGTGACGGTACGGATTTAAACAAACATTTAATCAGATGAAAAAATATTTTTCGATTTTAGTTACGGTTTTGTTTCTTGTAATTTTGGGAGTTGGCGGCTATGGTTTTTATCATCAATTTTTGCGTCCGATGCGTATTGCGGTTGTTGCTGAATTTGATAGTGAGTGGGTTGCGTATCAAGAGGCGGTGAAGGGGACGAATTTTGCCGTGCATCGTTATAAGAAGGAGGAGATAGTTTCGGCATCGTTTGAGAATTATGATCTTGTTATGCTTCGCGGTATGGGTTGGCAGCCGTCTGATGCTGAGATTGCCAATGTTAAAAAAGCTGCCGAACTCGGCGCGTATATTCATGTCAGTGCATCAACCCGCACTTCAACCGGCGACTTGAATAATATTCCAAGTGAAATTCGGACTGCGTTTGAAAAATATGCTTTTGCGGGCGGCAGTGAAAATCTTGCGAACGGGCTGCTATATCTTGCCCGCGAACTCAAAGGATACAAAGCCGTAATACCTGATCCGAAACCGCTGCCGCGTCAAGGTTACTTCCATCTCGACGGTAAACTTTACGATTCGCTTGAGTCTTATGATAGCTATCTTGACAAAGCGTATCCAAACTTGCCCAAAGATGCGCCGCGAGTCATTTTGACCGGTGCATTTGTCAACTTTTACGATGATCTCGAACGCGGCGCAATTGACATGATCAATCGTAAACTTGCCGAGACGGGTTGCCGCGTCTACGCAATCGCGGGACGAACCGATAGGAAACAATTTGAAACAATAAAACCGAATTTGATTCTGTTCACGCCGATGGGAAGTCTGCTCGGCAATGAGACAATTGACTTTTTGACAAAGCAGAATATTCCTTGTATTGACATTGTGAACATCATGGGGACGAAGGAAGAATGGATGAATGAACCGACGGCGTTGTCGAGTGGTTATACCGGTCAGGTGCTTGTTTTACCAGAGTTGGACGGAATAATCGAGCCGACCGCAATCGCCGCTCGCTCAATAAACAGCGAAGGACTTTCCGTAAGAATGCCTTTGACAGAACGCATCGAAGTGTTGGTCAGGCGAATCAATCGTTGGATTACATTGCAACGAAAATCTAACTCCGAGAAGCGTGTTGTTATCGTTTATTACAAAGCTCCCGGTCATTCGCCGCTCGGTGCTGCCGGAATGGAAACGATAGACTCACTCTTCAACGTATTACAAAGAATGCAAGATGAAGGATACAATCTCGGCGGTCGTTTGCCCGCAGATTCAAAGGGGCTTGCCGATTTGATACAGAAGGAAGGTTGCACAATCGGCGGATGGGCGGAAGGGACTTGGGAAGAATATTTACGCGATGGTGATCCTGTTTTTGTCCCCGCCGAAGACTACGCGGCATGGCTCAAAAAAGAGTTGCCCGAAGAGAATCGGAAGGCGTTGATTCGCGTGTGGGGCGACGTTCCGGGAAAGCATAACACGATTCAAAAAGACGGAAAACCATATCTAATTGTAACGCGGGTAAAGTTGGGCAATATCGCTTTGATGCCGTTGCCGAGTGTCGCAATCATTTCAAATGACGCAGCCGACACCGCAACCGTCCAAAATAACACCGACACAAATAACACAACAAATAACACAACAAACAACGCAACAAGCAGCGTATCAAATAGCGCAACGAAAAATCCGCCAAGCATGGACGGAAGCAACGCCGGAGGCGCATCGAGTGCGAATATTGTTGTCAAGGAAGGCGAAGGAGTTGTTACCGACGAGATGTCCGCAGTACACGGAACAAACCAACCGCCGCCGCACTCGTACCTCGGCGCATATCTATGGATCAGAAACGGATTCAAAGCCGACGCAATGGTACATTTTGGAACACACGGCTCAATGGAATTTACAAAAGGAAAATCAGCGTTATTGAGTGAGTTTTGTTATCCGACTATTTTGACTGGCGACATGCCGCATATTTATCCGTACATAATAAACAACATCGGCGAAGCACTCGTCGCAAAAAGAAGAGCAAGCGCAGTCACAATTTCACACTTGACACCGCCCTTCACAAAAGCCGAATTATACGGCGAAATAAGCCAAATGAGCAGCAAAATACACGACTACAAAACCGTCGAAGGGAACTCGCTAAAAACAGAAATCATAAAATCATTGACCGAACTAGTACGAAAAAATGACATGTTCAAAGAAATCGGATACAAGGAAAATCCATCGGAGGATTTGTTGTTGACGGAGAATGATATTGAGTTGCTTGATGAATATCTTGACCATTTGGCGGATGTAAATATACAAGACGGATTGCACGTCATCGGAAGAACATGGACAGACGAACAAATCGCCGACACCGTCGTCTCAATGCTAGGCGAACCGGCAATAGAAAAATTAACAAAAATTCGCGAATCAAAAAAAATCGCAGACCTGCCCGACGATAACGCCGAAGCCGCAAAATTTTTCGTAAGAGGCGTTCTAGCCGGAAAAATCAAGGACGATACACCAAAAATTTCCGAAGCAGATGATAAAAATAACAACAATAAAATTGACAATAAAGAAAATTTGGACAAAGAAAATTTGGACAAAATATCAGATGATAAAAAAACTGATGACAAAAAAACTGAAATCAAAAAACCAAACACAGAAAAAAACGACGAACAAACTCCAAACAATCCCAATGAAACGAATAGCACAAACTCCAACAACCAAAAACCAACAAATCCGCCGCACGGAATGCCAAACATGAACAACATAACTCGCGGAGGAATGAGCGACGGAATGAGTGGTGGAATGGGCGGCGGATCACGCGGCGGAATGGGTGGTGGAATGAGCGGCGGCATGGGCGGTGGAATGGGTGGAGCGGATCGATCGCGTTGGGGTGGTATAACGGGCGAGTCTAAAAAATTCAAGGAGTCAGATGATCCTTATTCGGCGTTGATTGAGGGGACGTTGTTTCATGCGAACAATCTTGCGGAGTCTACGGAGAATGAGTTGTTGGGATTTCTTGGTGCGTTGAATGGTGGTTTTGTTCCGCCGTCGTCTGGTGGTGATGTGATATTTAATCCGAATGCTGCGCCGACGGGTCGCAATATTGCTTCTGTCAATTTGGAGGAGACTCCGACGGTTGAATCTTACAAGGTTGGAGTCAAGTTGACGGAGCATATAATTTCTGAGTTTCGTTTGCAGAATCCTGATCGTTATCCGCGTCGTGTTGCTTGTACGTTTTGGGGTGGTGAATATATTCGGACGCGTGGAGTTGTTTTGGCGCAGGCGTTGTATTTGATGGGGTTGAAGCCGCGTCGTGATAGTCGAAATATAGTTTATGATGTTGAGTTGATTCCTTCGGAGGAGTTGGGGCGTCCGCGAATAGATATAGTTGTGCAGACATCGGGGCAATTTCGCGATGCTGCTGTTGGTAGAATTGAGTTACTTGACAAAGCTGTTCGTATGGTTGCGGAGTTGCCCGATGAGAAATTCCCAAATTTTGTCAAAGAAAATTCATTGCAAACTGAAGAGGAGTTAAAGAAGGACGGAATCGCACCGGCAGACGCTCGCGAATACTCAACAGCCCGCATTTTCGGCTCGCCAAGCGGTAACTACGGAACAGGAATACAAGGAGCGGTTGACCGTTCCGATGCCAATAATACGCGGCAAATCGCCGATCAATATATACGCAACATGAACGGCATGTACCGAAGCGGTAAAATTTGGGGCGTACAAGTTCGCGGCTTATTTGAATCACAACTCAAAGGAACCGACATGATGATCCAATCAATGTCATCAAACACGTGGGGTCCGCTTACTCTTGATCATGTATATGAATTTAACACGTTGGCGTTAGCGATTCGTGAAAAGACCGGCACTGATCCTAAAATATGGTTTAGCGATATGCGAAATCCATCTTCGTCCCGCGCAATCACTGCCGTTCAAGCAATCCGCGAAGAAGCGCGTTCGTCAATTTGGAATCCAAAATACATCACAGGTCTACAACGCGAAGGAGCCGGCGCGGCGGCGAGTTTGGTTGAGCCGATGCGAAACATGCGCGGTTGGAATGTGGTGCAGCCGTCATCGATAGACAAGTCGCTTTGGGATGAGATGTTCGCGGTTTATATTGAGGACAAGCATGATTTGAAATTGAAGGAATATTTTGAGTCAAAGAATCCGTATGCGTTGCAAGATATGACGGCGGTGTTATTGGATGTTGTGCGTAAAAAGATGTGGCAGCCGGATATGGAGGTTGTGAAGAGGTTGGCGGAGTTGCATGTTGAGATGGTGGAAAAGCATGGTGCGGGATGCTCGGCGGATACCTGCGGCGACAAACGATTACACGCGTTTATCGGCGACATTATAGGCAACATTCCGGCGGAATACCAAAACGCATTAGACCAAGTTCTACAAGCAAAAGCAGGCAAAAAACCTGAAGTCGAAGGGATGAGATTAGAAGAAAAAATCGACTTGCTCAAAAAAACAAACATGAACGCCTACACTTCAGCACCATTATTTGTAACAATAATTGTTCTGGGAATCTCAATCATAACAATCGGCGGATTTGCAAGACAATCAATAAACAGAAGACGCTGGTAAAACAAAAAAAACAACATCAGCAACACACAAATAAACAAACACAACACACAAAAACTCTCACTGACACAAAACCAACAAACAATAAAAAATCCTCTGCGTTCTTTGCGTCTCCGCGCGAAACAAAAATTATATTTCGCGCAGAGGCGCGGAGAACGCAAAGTTTCTATTTTTTAACGCGGAAAGACGGAAAACGCGGAACACACGGAAAGCGAACTTAAAAAAATTTCCGCCCTTTCCGTCCTTCCGCGACTTCCGCGTTAGAAAAATATTGCGTAAGGAGGCACGAAGAACACAAAGGAATTTTATTTTTTATATTATTTGCGTTCTCCGCGTCTCCGCGCGAAACAAAAAAAATATTGCGAGCAGAGACGCAAAGAACGCAAAGGAAGAAATTTATTTTGGTGTACATTCTTCGAGTCCTTCGTGTCTTCGTACGCAACAAAAAAGACAACACCAACCGCCTTTTCGCTGACACACAAGCACGCCCTTTTGGTTTGCACTCGACCAGTGAGAAATAATATTTTTGCACAAAACACAATGAATGATACGAAAATGTAAATGAATTTTGA
>JAISQS010000723.1 GCA_031274045.1 Planctomycetaceae bacterium
GCCGACGGGTGACGGTTTGGAATATCAACACGATTCCCGCTCCATTGCGTCGGGGGCAAGTCCCCGTCGCTAACATTATGCGAATGCATTTATGACTTGTGTGGTATAACGGGGGCAAGTCCTCCGTCGTTAACGAACTGACTCTTTTGTTTGTGAGTCTGCCGCCTGTACTGATTTTGGTATTTCTTGTACAATACGCGCCGTTTGTTTTGTGGTTGTGTTTTATTGTAACGAAAAATGGGGAGAGTTATGGCGAGTAGAAGAGGAGTAAATTTGACATCGGATATTACGCGGCAATTGTTGCGTTTGTTACCGATTAAGAGCGGATATAAGAAGTGGCTTTCGGTTGTGGTTATATTGGTTGCAGTTGTTGGTTATGTTCTTTTTGACAGCAACACTTCTGATTCTAATGCGTTGCCCGAAACCGGCGGACATCAAACCAGTGGACATCAAACCGGCGAACATCAGAAAAAGATCAACATACCGCCAGCCGGAGTATATAAAGTCTCACGCGTAATTGACGGCGACACAATTGAAATACAAGATAATTTCGGCGTGAAATACCGGATACGATTGATCGGATCAAATGCACCGGAAACCGCAAAACCCAACGCACCGGCAGAACCATTCGCGGTACAGGCAACAAACTTCACAAAAACTCTAATCGAAAGAAACGGAAACCAAGCCCGAATCGCATTCGACGGCGATAGAGTTGATAAATATGACCGCATTCTGGCATTGGTCAACATCAACACCCCGCAAGGCGAAATTTGCCTCAACGAAATTCTCATCAAAGAAGGATTAGCAAGAGCAAGATTGCAATACAACTACTCCGACTACTCCAAAGAACGCTTCAGAAAAGCCGAACAAAACGCCAAAAACGCAAGACGAAATATCTGGAGACAACAAAGCCGAAAACGATGAGTTATTCTCACATTACTTTTTCGAGATACGAACCAAACGAAAAATACAAAATAAACGAAAAGAGTTGATAGCAAAATTTTCGTTATATGTAGTCTGTTTCCTATTCCCGTATTCTCAAAAAAATATTCTTCCCTTACGTTCCGCTACTTTCCTGTAAATTATTCAAAGATGAGTGAATTGAATATTGGGCAAATTGATTTTGGTTATGAGTTACTTGATTTTGGAGAAGGCAAGCGTTTGGAGCGTTTTGGTCGGTATGTTGTTGAGCGTTTTTCGGTGTTGGCGGAGTCGTTTTGTTTATCTGATCGGCGTTTGTGGGACAAGGTTGATGCGTCGTTTGTCCCCCGTCATTTTGCGCAACAATATAACCGTCAAGTTAGTCAAGTTGGTCAAGTGATCACTCCTCAAAATCAAAAAGACACTGAAAAATATGCCAAAAAATATGCCGATCAAGAAGACGGTCAACGAGGTAGTTGGACGTGTGATTTGGGTTCGTGGGTTGTTGATTTTGGTCAAATGTTGCTTGAGCTTCGTTGTACGCCGTTTGGTCATGTTGGTCTTTTTGCGGAGCAGTTATCAAATTGGGCGGAGTTGTCTCGGTTGATTTCGGCTGCGTCGATATGTCAATCGAATCGGCGTGAGGTTATTCGTGTGTTGAATTTGTTCGCTTACACTGGCGGCGGTTCGATTGCGGTGGTGAAATCAACGGAGGTGAAATCAACGGTATCGCAATCGTGCGGATCGCAGCAAAACGTGGAGGTGGTGCATGTTGATTCGTCGCGGAGTGTTGTTGAGTGGGCAAAGCGCAATGCGGTATTGAATGGGGTTTCGGGGGTGCGGTTTATTGTTGATGATGTGCGTCAATTTGTGCGGCGCGAGTTGCGGCGCGGGCGAAAATATGATGTGGTAATTCTTGATCCGCCGACGTATGGTCACGGCACAAAAAATGAAACGTGGATGTTGTCAACAGATTTACCGTTCTTGCTTGCGGATATTGCCGGACTTTTGACAAATAACCCAATCGCGGTTTTACTGACGGCACACACTATCGGCTGCGATTCGGATAAATTGCAAAAAATGCTCAACGATTCAGGCATAAAATTGCCGAATATAAAAAAGTTACAATTGAACCTAACAACGAAAAAAGGAAAATCATTACCCTCCGGCTACGGAATTTTGGCAACGCAAAACGAGTGAAATTATTTTTGCGGCGCGTTGTGTATACTTTGGTGTCGGAAAAGAATTGAGGTTAAATTATGTTTACGTTTCAATTGGTTGAGGTGTTAGTGATATTGTTTGCGGCGGTGATTTTGATAGGTGGATTGGCGTTATTTGTGATACGCAGACGCAACGAGATACTGCAAGATTTTTTTACACCGGAAGAGCCTGAATTGGCTGATGAATTTTTCAAGAAGCGTCCTGCGGCGGTTGCCGACGAGGATAAAGAAGTAACAGACAACAACGCCCAATCCGATGAAGAATCTATCGGCGGTTGGGGCATCCCAAATAACGATAACACATGAAAATAAAATAGACCAAATTCCTTTTTTAACCGCAATGAACGCCATCAAATATCATTGTGAATCTTGCGAAGACCATTGTGTCCTTTTGCGGTTAAGAAAACTTCCTTTCCTGTGAATTATTCGAAAGATTTCAAATATTATGTTTAAGATACCGGAGATAATTGGTTTTGATTCTCGTGTTGATTTTGTTCGTATACCGCCGGAGTTTGATGTTCCGTTGACTGGTAGGGTTCGTCGGTTGCTTGATACGGAGTCGTTTCGTCGTCTTGCTAATATATCTCAGGTTGGTTTTGTTCCTCTTGTTTATCCGGCTGCGTGTCATACTCGGTTTGAGCATTCTCTTGGAGTTTATCGGTTATCGTTATTGTTTCTTAAGCGTCTTTTTCATTTGCGGCGGTTTTCTGAGTTGGTGGTTGAGCGTGATGCGGAGTTATTGATAGTTTCTGCGTTGTTGCATGATATTGGTCATTGGCCTTTTTGTCATTTGGTTGAGGATATTTCTTTGGATTGTGTTGAGAGTCATGAGAGTTTGTCGTCGCGTTATCTTTATCGTGATGAGGTTGCGGATGTTTTGAGGCGGGATTGGCAAATTGAGCCGGATGAAGTCTTGCAACTTCTAAACCAAAAAGGCGCGCCGAATCAATCTTCCGGTTGTGACAATGGTGTAGATCAAAAATTGTCGCGGCAATTTTTGTCGAGTATTTTGTCGGGACCGGTTGATATTGACAAGATGGATTATCTTTATCGGGACAGTCTTCATGCTGGTGTTCCTTATGGTCGTAATTCTGATTATGAGCGTTTGATTGGGAGTCTTTGTGTTAATAAAACGGGTGATGGTTTGGCGGTGACGGAGAAGGGAAAAACGGCGGCGGAGTTAATGATATTTGCGCGGTATGTTATGTTTAGTGAGGTTTATTGGCATCATGCGGTCAGGGCTGCGTCGGCGATGTACCAACGTCTTTTTTGTGAGTTATTGGAGTTGGGCAAAATTGAACCGGAGAAATTGTATGGTTTGACGGAAGTTGAGTTTATGCACACGATCAAGGAGCGGTCAAAAAACACGAAAGCAGAATTATTGGCGGATGGATTATTTGGTTCGCGACGGATTTTGTACAAGCGTGTTGCTCAATTTGGCATAATGGAGCAGCCGGAGATTTACAAGAAGTTGGCGGGAAAACCGTATGGGTATTTGTGTGGGGTGGCGGAGAAAATCGGGCGACATCTTTTCGATACTGATTCGGGAGTGGTACCGCTACCGGTGTTGATTGATGCGCCTCCGGTGGAGCGGGAAATTGAAATTAAAATAGAGGTATATTACAGCAAGGAAAATTCATACAAGCCGCTTGAGGAAGTTTCGCCGGTGGTGCGGGCAATGGCAAAAGAACAATTCGATGACTACGCAAAACGAGTAAGAATTTTCGCACACCCAAATATCACAAAATCACTAAAACAAAACGAAACCATCATAAAAATTCTAGAACAAGAAATATAACCACAACACAAACATCTTCTATCTTTTCACGATTTCCGTTATTTCGAGGATTTCACGTTAAAAATATTTTGTCAACAAATTTCGCAGATTATACTTTCGGCGGTCATGAATGTATGTTTTTATTTTTTAATATTCTCCGCGTTCTCCGCGCAAAACAAAACAAAACAAAACAAAACAATATTTCGCGCAGAGACGCAGAGACGCAGAAACGCAGAGAACGCAAAGGAAGAAATTTATTTTGGTGTATATTCTTCGTGTCCTTCGTGTCTTCGTGCGCAACAAAAAAGACACACCAACCGCCTTTTCGCTGACACACAAGCACGCCCTTTTGGTTTGCACTCGACCAGTGAGAAATAATATTTTTGCACAAAACACAATGAATGATACGAAAATGTAAATGAATTTTGA
>JAISQS010000725.1 GCA_031274045.1 Planctomycetaceae bacterium
AGATTTGGCATACCTTGTGCATATATCAATACCATCGACGCGGGGTCGATAAAACGAAACATTGAGCCGCACGGTGCGGCGAAATTTTGACAGAGGTTGTAAAAAACAATTTAACAAAAAATTACAACCTAAAACAACACTCTCTCAAACGAGAGAAAAACAAAGAAAAAGGAAAATTTACAATGAAAACTACAAGATTATTCACATTAGTAGCGTTAGCATTAGCTTTCGCTTTCACAGCAGCAGTCGCATACGCCGACACAATCTACATCGGGACTGGTGTAGCAAAAACCAACAGTAGCGGTAATAACGTTGGTGGATATGCCGGAGTGTCAAACAGATCTTCCGATGGCTACGCAAGTAACACGCGTGATGCAAATTGGAATGCTGATGCAACCGACACGTTTTGGAATCCAGATGCGTATCCAGATAATGCCACTTACTACGGCGGAGCGAGTGGAAATTCGACCTTCAATAACGCACGTTCAGCTGTGGAGTACGTACTTAAGGAAAAACAAGGTTCTACAAAGAACCCATACAGAAGCTTAGCGGAAAACACTGTCATTACAACCAATGCAAATTCAGGATATTTCACTGGTTCTACAGGCGTGAGTCCTGACCATAGATACATTTATCGTTCAGCGGCAGATTTGTTGGGGGCGGATGCCTTAGCTAGTAGCGGTTTAGGTGCAAATCTTGCTATACAAGGAGCAGGAATGATAACTACATATCTTGGCGGTTATTTTGGAAATGACACTGGTTACTACAATTATGATGAAAATGGAAATATCAATTATGTAGGAGGTGGTGCAAAAGATGCTATTACGGGCAAAGCTTATGACAACTCGAAGAAGACAGGTTTAGTTTCAGTTCAGTCCGGTATAGTTGCTTTTAGCACAGGTTTCACTACTGTCGAAAATTTTGACTATATCAATGGACAATTTTCATTCTTGGGCGACTTCCTTGGTATCTACTTGAACGGTACATTGATTCCAGAAGATTTGTACACGCTGAGTGACAATTACATTGATATCGATAGTGTGAATTATAAATATCAAGGTAAGTATGATTTTGAACTTGACCTTACAAGTGAATTTGTTAAAAACCTTTTGACCGATGGTAACAATAACATATCATTTATGATTGCAGGTGTTCCCAACACAGCAACAGGTTTGTTAGGCGGACACGCACCATACCAAGATTCAATGTCATTCATCGCATTCTCCGCTGGTCTCAATCAGAATACAGAATCGATATTCGTAGATACCCCGCCAATACCTCCGACCGGATCACCAGAGCCGGCTACGATGTTGATTTTCGGACTTGGACTTGCTGGATTGGGATTGCGTAGACGTTTTGCCGGTAAAAAATAATGCTGACAAAATATATTGAGATTCACTGACCAATAGCAAGATGAAATTGAAAGTAAAATAAGCCGATAGTTTTTAGAGTTAATTCTCTGAAAAATTGCAAAGACCGAAGATGTTATCAAAACATTTTCGGTCTTTTTTTTCGTTTTTTTTGAGAATACGAACCATACGAAACATACAAAATAAACGAAAAGAGTTGATGGTAAAATTTCGTTTTTTTCGCCTATTTTGTTTATTCCGTATTCTCTAAAAAAATAAGATATCGAAAGATGTGTGGTATAACAAGGGCAACGCCATTTGTAAGCACGCAGATGGCACAGATTTGAAAGATATTCGCAGATGACGAAATATAATGAAATATGTCTGCGTAAATCCTGATAATCTGTTATCGGCGTGCTAAAAAAACTATGGCTCTTTTACAAGAAAAAAAGCCGCTGTCCTCATTTTTTATTTTGGGGATAGCGGCTTTTTGGTTTTATTTTTTTGGGAGATGTTCAAAAATTTACATTGTGGCTAATCTTGGGTTTTGTGCTATTTTTATCATCATCAAATTTCGCCGTATTGCGCGTAATTTTGCCCGACGTTTTACTTCACTTGGTTTTTCAAAATATTCTCTGCGTCTCATTTCTTTTTTAAGTCCGCTTCTTTCGACTAGTTTGCGAAAACGTCGAACCGCATCTTGAACCGTTTCTTTATCTCTTAGCGTGAGCTTAACCACAAATCCTCCTTTCAAAATTTCTTTGAATTATACTTCTTGACAGTTTAAATTTCGGTTTGCCTTTTTGCGGCAAGTCTGATTTGACCGTGCCGTTGTTTATTGTTTTTTTGAGGCAACACCTACCGCCTACACCGGTATAAGTTTGACCAAATATTACAGTCGGCAAACAATACCGACAAGCCAAACGGCAATAAATATAAATCAGAATGCAATTTGTTCAAGGGGAGTGGTAACACGTCAACACCAGCCGCGTTTTGTTTGCTGCCGTTTTGGTAACGCGGATAAGATACGAGTTATTTGGAAGTTACAGCTCTGTCGGCTTCAATGTCCGCACGTCCGGCAAATTTCCCAGACGAAAAATTATTTCTTCCACCGTCTCCCGCCCATCCGACAAAAATAACCTCACACGCACAAGCCACGTTATTTTTATCAAAACACCCGAATACGATAACGGACTACGAGGCAAAATTGTACTAAACCTACCCGGTCGACGAGGATCAATCCAATCACCACTATCAATCGATAACCGCCAAAAAGCATGAACCCCAATATCCTCACTCCCCTTCCCCTCCGTATGCCAAAGAATCGATACCTCAACCGCAATAATCTCATCACCACCAACAGAATCAAACCAATAACTACCCGCCAACGTATCACCAACATTGTACAAACGACTACCACGACCATCCAACGATATCGTAATCGTCGGCTGCAATTGACGAGCGGGTAATTGAAAATTTGTTATACGATCAATAATACTCATAACATTAGGTAAAATAAAATTAAAATCATTAGATTTGTTCCAAAACTTAAAAAATACAACAGGCGTTAGGCAGGAAAATCCGTTAGCGAGGGAGCTTGCTCCCTGCACAATTTTAGTTCAACACACCGCTTGCGCAGTCAACAACAGTAATTGCTGTATCTCGTCGGTAGCAAGCTACCGTCGCTAACGGCAGTAATGGAACAAGTCTATTAAGCCAAAACATAACCAATTCAGTCAAACGATTCGTATTGCAATGGCGATGGCTTCGATATAATTTAGTTTGAAATTTATATTTTGTGAAGTGAGCTGGTTGGTTTATGTTTTTTTTGTTTTTGTGCGGGTGTTGTCAAATTTATTTTTGGTTTGGTTCAAATTATGTTTATGCTTATTGATTGTAATAGTTTTTTTGCTTCTTGTGAGCGGGTGTTTCGTCCTGATTTGGTTGGGCGTGCGGTTGTTGTTTTGTCGAATAATGATGGGGTGGTGGTTGCGCGTTCGCGTGAGGCGAAGAGTTTTGGTATTTCGATGGGCGAGCCTTATTTTCGGATTAAGAGGTTTGTTGAGCGTGGTGAAGTTGTGGTTTTTTCGTCTAATTTTGAGCTTTATTCTGATATGAGTCGTCGGGTGATGCGGACACTTGAGCAATTTTGTCCGTCTGTTGATATTTATTCTATTGATGAGGCGTTTCTTGATTTTGGCGGTATGTCGGTTGGTGAACCTGTTGTTTATGGTCGTGAGATTGCGGATACGGTTTTTCGTTGGACAGGGATACCGGTTTCGGTTGGTATTGCGGCAACGCGGACGTTGGCGAAAGTTGCTAACGAGTCTGCCAAGAAGAGTGGTGATGTTGTTTGTGATATTCTTTGCGAGTCGGATCGGTTGGGGGTATTGCGTGAATTTGATATTGGTGATGTGTGGGGGATTGGTCGTCGTCTTGTTGTTCCGTTGCGGCGTTATGGTTTGCGGACGGCGTTGGATTTGAGCAAGGTTGAGCCGCTTTGGATGCGGAAGCATTTTTCAATTATGCAAGAGAGGACTGTTCGTGAGCTTTGCGGTGAATCGTGTTTTGACAACGATATTCCTCGTGCGAGGCGTAGTATTCAGGTGTCGCGATCTTTTGGCAGTGCTACATCTGAGTTATCTGATTTGGAGGAGGCGGTTGCGTCTTTTGCGACTCGTGCTGCGGAGAAGGCAAGATCGGAAGGGACGGTCGCGTCGGCGGTTTATGTCCACGTCAATACGAGCTGGTACAAGAAAGACAAAGACAGCTACTACTCAAACGGCACCGCAACAACCCTCCAAACCCCAACCTCAAACACAATCGAAATACTCGCCGCCGCAAGAAAATCATTGCACCAAGTCTTCGTGCAAAATAAACAATACAAAAAGGCAACTGTGATTTTGTTGAATTTGGTTGATTCGGATTTGGCTTTATCTCAAAAAAAGTTGTTTGATGATGATTCGTATTCGTTGTTGCGTCGGGAGAAGGCGGGTCGGTTGATGTGTTCTCTTGATGAGATAAATCGTAAATTCGGGCGGCGTACTGTTTATTTTGGGGCGGAAGGCGAGCAGAATCCCGCATGGCAAGCAAACCGCAACATGATGTCGCCAAGATACACAACAAATATCGACGAACTGCCAATTGTCAGGTAGTACAAAATTCCTGATTATTTCGGATTTTGTGATGAAGGACGTTTTGGTGGAAATTGTATTGACGTGAAATTGTCAAATTGTTACTATTCGTTTTGTTGTTTTGGGTATTGTTTTTTGTATTGTTTTTTGTGGTGTGAAATTTAGTGGGGGTATTTATGTTTGGATATTTTTTTCGTGTTTTTTGTGTGTGTTTGTCATTCATTTTTTTTGGGGTAGTTGTTGGTTTGATTTTTGCCGGGCAACCTAATGCGGGTCGTGTTAAGCAGCTTGATGAGAAGATTCCTGTGCGGACAAATGGCGGTTATTTTTTTTGGGGAGATGTTCTTTTTGATGGTGATTGGCATATTCAAAAGAATGTTGTGATAGGGAGTTATCGGTTGCTTGACGGCAATGCAGTTCAGAGGGCGTATGGGACGTTTGATGAGTGTAAGTTGCGGTTGGATGAGGTGCGGGCGGAGGAGAAGTTGGAGGCGATGTCTGGCAATGTATTGATTATTTTGCACGGGTTTGGGAGCAGCGGGCATCGCACAAGGAAGTTGGCAAATTGGTTTAAGGGGCAAAATGCCTATGACCATGTTATCAATTTTACGTATCCGTCAACTTCGCAATCGATACTTGAACATGCGCGTATGTTGGATGGAGTGATTCGGAATTTGCCGCGTGGGGTTGTTCGGATAGATTTTGTTGCGCATAGTTTGGGTTGTATAGTTATTCGTCGTTATATGAGTGGACCGCTTGATGATGATTGGGTTTTGGAGGATGGTCAGGTTGGGGAGCGGAATAATTTTTTGCCGGACAAGCGGATTGGTCGATTTGTCATGCTTGGACCTCCGAATCATGGGTCTGAGCTTGCGACGAAATTTATTGGTACGGACAGGGTTCGTCTTGCGATTACCGGCGAAACGGGCAAGGAACTTGGGGCGCATTGGAGTGAGACGGCAAAGAGTCTTGGCGTTCCAAAGTGTGAGTTTGCGATTATTGCGGGCGGACGCGGTAACAACAGAGGTTTTTCGATGATGATTGCGGGTGATGACGACGGCATAGTAAGCACAGAAGGGACAAAATTAAACGGAGCTGCGGAGTGGATTCTTTTTTATATTGACCATGATGGTTTGTTGCGGACAGAGACAATTTTTGCGTACGCGCTTGTTTTCTTAAAAACAGGTTCGTTCAAAAGCATCACACCACACAATAAACCAGAAAATAAACCAATACAAAACACACAATCACGTCAGTAATCATAAAGAGGATGACCATTCACCAAATGGTCACGTGAAATTTATAGGAATTTCTCAAACCCCAATTGCCGCGCAGCGGTGACGGACGGGAACGCGGATATCCCGCCCTCGTTATACCACACATCTTTTTTTGTTATGTTGTTTTTTTTTCGGGACAGTATGCATTCCATGCCAATGCTAGGTCTTTTGCTCTTTGCAAGCACTTCCAGATGGTCTCAACTCCGGGCAAATTTTTTCGATCATCATAGCCCCGAGTCTTGCGACAAGTTTTACCGTTTCTTGTAGTTTTGAGGGTTTGTCGGGCAACGGTTGGTTGGGATAGGTTACTATCTGGACGGATTGCCTCTCCGACGAGTCATAAACAACCTCACAATCAACATCAGGACAAGTACGTCACAACTTGCACACATACAAAGTCTGCCAACATCTCGGCTCAAATGTGGACATGTCCGTGCTAGACGTATGGTTACCCTTACTAATATTCGAACCAATAGCCGTAAATCAATTCATAAAATTGTACGAAAATTAACAAGGATACATTACGTCAATGTGCCGACCACATATCCCCCCCTTTCATGTTTTTACATTGCGGGTATCATTACGAACGGTTTGGTGTGTTCGCAGAACATGAAAATGCAAATTTGTACGAGTCTCCTCCGATGTACTTGAAAGTGCAATGCTCGTCGTGTTTGTGGAGTTCTTGAACTATCCACCATGTTTCTCTTGGTTCCTAGTGCGAAGAGATGAATTTCGTGAGAGGTTGATGCAGTTTTAGGTTGCTAGCGCATTATGGACATTTACAGGTTTCTGATGAACATCGGAAACTAGGTTCTCGTCTGTTCTCTGTGTTTGTGAATATTTCTCTTGTGTTGATCTGTCGTTCATCGCCACTATGGTACTTTTTAAACAATTTAACTGACTGGAGAAAAAAATGTCAGCTTATTTGCGTTTTGTAGTAAACACTTGCGTTGTTTTGACCTTCGTTTGTATATGTTCTGGCGTGTATTGTCAGGAAGCATCGAATTCAGGTAAAAAGGTGAGTGTCAGTGTTATAAGTTATGAACAGTTTGTGCAAGATCGCGAGGATGAGTACGAAGATGCTTTCGATGATGCGTATTCGGAATTAGCAGCGTTATTTGGCGAGGAGTTCGCCTATAGCTATACAGAGGAATACCTCGAGAGTAACGGGATTGTACCGTATTCCGATCCGTGGCCGAGCAGGGATTCTGTTGTTGCCCAGCATCCAAGTACATCAGATTATGGTTTTTTTTACGTCCCATCCTTTATAAAAACGAAGTTGACTGCTTCTTCACCAAAGGCTATGTTTCAAGCAATCAGAGGAGGTACGAATTGTTATGCTATTGTAGTTTATGAGTGTACCGCAAATTCATCATGGACATCTTTTGTTAGCAAAGTGTTCACGACTACGACTATAACGTTTGAGTATCCTAGTTTGTCAGTCGGTACTCATTACTTTTTTGCACGTGGGATTAGTGATCCGTACCAGGCATCATCGCAGTCACCGCAGTTATGGTCTGCACCAACATCCGTAATTACTTACCAGATATCGTATTGATCGTATATATCGTGGTTATCAGCGGACGTTATTGTCGAGTACGATTTTGGTGGATAGTGTGTTGCTAGTTACTTAAAGACTTTTAAACTTTTTTTGCTCAACATTCAACATTTAGATTTTATGTCAAATAACATACCAAACAATTTGTTGTCAAACTATCCATCAAAGTCGTATAATCCAAAAAATGATCCAACGGATGATGTCGCCGTTGGTAAAAATGT
Organism: Planctomycetaceae bacterium; assembly: GCA_031274045.1. Lineage (GTDB taxonomy): Bacteria > Planctomycetota > Planctomycetia > Pirellulales > Thermoguttaceae > WRKP01. Next base: position 7,540 of record JAISQS010000725.1, read on the forward strand.
TGAGGCAATATCCAATTCGGATAAAAAACTGTCAACATTGAAGGAAGTCAAGGATGAATACACTCCGTCGTTGGATTTACATTCTCTTTTTTACAAAAAACCGCGTCCAACCGCGATGTCATCAATGATGGAAGACATGAAAGAACTCTTAACTCGTTCTGTGATCATTCACACAATTACAAGAACACTTGAAAAGTACGGAGTGAAGTTGAGCGGCGATGATGTCATTTCGATAAGCATTGATGGTAACGGTGTTTTTTCTATTGATGTACAAGGTTCCTCAATTGCAGGTAAAAGTGGAGACGATATATCTTCAGTGTGCGGAAAAATATCACAAGAACTAAACACAAAAACAATGGAAGACGGCAGCACTTTCGGTAGCGGCGTGCTCTCATACTTCACAGAACAACTTGGTCTCGATCCCAAAACAACACAAGGTAACCCGGATTTCAAAATTTCTTTCCAATTAAAATATGATTCTAAAACCGATAAAAACGTAATAATGGGTGTCAACGCGATGTTGTTAAACAAAAAATAACTTTCTCACACAATCAAAATTACTGAACTTTGTGCCACACCATTCCGCAATTACCCAAATGTCGCTGCAATGCAACCAAACGCCAAAAAATAAAGATGGACTGATGTTTTTGTCCTGATTGAAAGATATACTTCCGGCGGTCATAAAAATGACGTTAGGCAGGAAGGCATGAGGCAGCGAACCTAACGCCTCAAGCCTTCCCGCCTATACGGGATAAAAACATACGTTTATGACCGCCTAAAGTATAACATGCTACAAAATAAGAGGTCAAGTGCAAGGGCAAATAAGTGCGCGCTTTTGTTGTCTTGGCTACTAATGACGCGGAGCTTGGTAACCAGATGAGGATTGGTACGGTGTGAGCCGGTTGGGGTTAAAGATCGGTTGTGCAAATTGTCACGATGACTTTGTTGAAGAGGGAACTTTCAAGTCTAAAAAGTATATGAAATCTTCATAATCTTCCCTTCCCTTCCCTTGCCTTGTCTTTCCTTACTGTGAAAAATTCTCATAAAGAATCGTGCAATAAAAATTGGCGGACTTGGTGGAGTGGAATTTTAGTTGGAGTTGTTTATTGATTTTTGTGGTGTGATGTTTTTTATTTTTAGGGTTGTGTTGTTTATATTTTTGTTTGGCGGGTTGATATCGTAGCTGGAATTGAAACCGATTAGGATTAGGGTTAGTAGTTCGTTTAGCGGCATTGGCGGCAAGGAATTTTCGTCCCAGATATCGTGCGGCAATTCATCGAGATTTTGCCATGAGAATTGATTTTGTGTTGCGATTTTTTTTAGGATTATTTTTGGTTCGCTGAGCAGTGGGATTTTGAGGGCAATTTTTTTTTGCAATTTTGCGCGAACGGCGGGAGGAAGTTGTGTTATCAAATTACGGTTTTTATTGAGCAATTCCGGCAAAACAGAATGCATCTCACGCGGTCCGATATAAACAAGCGCATCAAAAAAATAACAACTCAAATTTGCCGATTCAGCAAATTTTTGTAGTATCGTTTTGATGTTTTGATTGTCCATTGAGAATGAGATCGGCATATCCGGATCAATTCGGCGATCAATAAATAAACCGATCCGATACGCTTTGGCAAATTGCGTGAGACCGTGCTTCAAAGGAACATTGCGCCAAGTAATATTAACAACACGCTGCTCCCAATCCGGCTTCGCAAAAACAGACCCCGAATAAAATGAAAACAAAACCAAAACAAAAAACACAAAAAACAATAACCGCAAAAAATAAAAATTCGGTTTCATTTGAGTTATTAGGTAAAAAGGGTGTGAGGAAAAATGTACCTGATTATTTCGTTTTGTGTGTAGAAAGATTTTAACAATTTGAAATGACTACGACCAATTTCTCTAATTGTTCGTGCATGATTTAGTGGATTTTTCACAGGAAGACATGGAAAGAATATTTTTAATGCAATGTTTGCAAGTATCGTCAACAACAATACACCGTATCAATGCGCTGCATCAACGCCCTGAAAGGGCAAAATATCATAGCGTATGTCAACGCCCTTGTTATACCACATAAGTTTGCCGCGAAGCGGCAACGGACTGGAACGCGGGCGTCCCGCCCGCCTCTGTGCGTAATAGCATCAAAAAAGTTTGAACGGAACGCCAAAACGGGTTGGTGATCGTAAGGTGGGTAACCGACCGCCGGGCGGTTACGTCGCCAGTAAATCATTATCGCTCGCCGACAGTGGGAGTGGTTTACGCATCGGCAAAACCAAAACGCCAAACATCGGCGTAGCCGACAATTGCCGCGAAGCGGCAACGGACTGGAACGCGGGCGTCCCGCCCGCCTCTGTGTGTAATAGAACCGAACAAGTTTGAACTGAACGCCAAAATGTGTCGGCAAATGTTCTCCAACACATCTTGGTGTTCCTTCCAAACTTATTCGGTTTCCTAATGCATCAAGCCTTCCCGTCTAACGCCTCACTTACCTAACGTCATTTTTATGACTGCCGGAAGTATATTCCCTTTATTTCAATGTTTAAAATGTCTTCTTCCGGTGAAGATCATTGGGATGTTTGCTTTGTTGCATGCTTCAATTACTTCTACGTCTTTTCTTGATCCTCCGGGTTGTATGATTGCGGCGATGTTTAGGTTTGCGATTCTTTCGATTGAGTCTGGGAATGGGAAGAATGCGTCGCTTGCGAGTACGCTTCCGTTGATTCTTTCGCCTGCTTTTTTGATACCGATTTCGACGGAGTCGATTCTGCTCATTTGACCTGCGCCTGTTCCGATCAGTGATTCGTTTTTGCAAAATATGATTGCGTTTGATTTGACGTGTCTGACTAATTCCCAAGCGAATCGGATGTTATTCATTATTTCGGGGTTTGGTTTTTTTTCGGTTGGTATTGACCAGATGTCTTCGGGGTCGGAGTTGATGTCTGCTTCTTGGATTAGTGCGCCTCCTTCGATGTGTCTTATTGTCCATTTTTGTTGTTGTGAGTTGAGGTCTCCGGTGTTTAGTAGTCGGACGTTTTGTCCCCATTTTGGTTTTTTTGTCAAAATCTCAAGAGCGTCTGTATCAAAAGCTGGTGCGGCGATTGCTTCGATGAAGTGTTCGGGTTGTACTAGGAATTCTGCGGTTTCGGCGTTTAGGGTGTGGTTTAATCCGATGACGGATCCGAATGCGCTCAATGGGTCTCCAGCCATTGCTTTTTGTGCGGCTTCAACAATCGACTCGCCGACGGCTGCGCCGCAAGGGTTATTATGTTTTATGACGGCGGCGGCGGGTTTATTGAAAGTTCTTACGATTGTGATGGCGGAGTCGAGGTCGAGTAGGTTGTTGTATGAGAGTTCTTTTCCGTTGAGTTGTCGTGCGGTGATGGCGGAGGCGGTTTTATTGTTTGTGTCGATGTAGACGGCGGCTTGTTGGTGTGGATTTTCGCCGTATCGGAGTACGTTTTTTCTTTTGTATTTTGTGGAGATTGAGTTTGGAAATCCTTCGCCTTCGAGTCGGTTGATGAAGAATTGAGAGATGGCGTTATCGTAGTTTGCGGTCATGGTGAATGCGTCTCTGGCGAGGCTTTGGCGGAGTTGCAATGTTGTTGTTCCTGTTTTTTCGATTTGTTCGAGGACTGTGGAGTATTGTTCGCGGTCGGTGATGACGGTGGTGAAGTGGTGGTTTTTTGCGGCGGCGCGGATCATGGTGGGACCTCCGATGTCGATATTTTCGATGGCTTCTTCTTCGGTCACGCCTTCGCGGGCAACTGTCGCCTCAAACGGATAAAGATTCACCACAACGAGTTCAAATGTAAGCATTCTGTTTTCGAGGATGGCGTTCATGTCGTTGATGTTATCTCGTCGGCATAGGATGCCGCCGTGAACTTTTGGGTGCAATGTTTTTAGTCTTCCGTCCATCATTTCGGGAAAACCGGTGTAATCTGTTATATCTTTGACGGGGATATTTTCTTTGGTGAGGTGTGTTCTTGTTCCGCCGGTGCTATAAATTTCAACACCTGCTGCGGTGAGACCTTTTGCGAAGTCGGCTAGACCGACTTTATCGCTAACGCTGATTATTGCTCTGGATATTTTTGGTGAATTCATTTCGATTAAATATTGGGTTAGTGTTGTTGTCAAAAAACCTATGGGGCGGAGTTGCCTTGCGGGTTGGTTCTCAATTAAATCTCAAAGAGATTTTTTTAAGATTGAGAGTTTAGTGTTCCCGAATTCGGGAGGCGAAATTGTACTGGCAAAAAGATGTTGATCAATAGTTTATCAATAGCGGGATCGCCAATACAAATCGCCAAAACGTGTTGATATACCAAATTGCCAAATGCCAACACGTCTTCTTTCTGTTGGTGCGGTGTACTCACCGTACCAACGGAAAGAAAACGCACCGCCAACGTAAGGTGGGTAACCGACTGCCAGGCGGTTACGTCGGCGTACTCGCCGACAACCGGATCGCCAAAACCGCATCTGAATTTCTATCGCCCAAAACCAAAAAACGCTGACGTTGTAGGGGCGAGGCTTGCCCTCGTCCCAATGGGGCGGAAAACGCACCGCCACCGTAAGGTGGGCAACCGACTGCCAGGCTTTCTTGGTGAATAGCGTCGGCGCAAGCCGACAACTGGATCGCGAAACACAACGGCAAAACCAAACCGCCCTACGTTTTGGGCGTTTTGGTTTTGCCGATACGTGTTCCGCTCCCACTGTTTTCGGCTTGCTCCGCTCGCCGAAAACACAACCGCCCAGCGGTCGGTTGCCCACCTTACGTTGTCGGCTGCGCCGACATTGGGCGTTTTGGTTTTGCCGATGCGTTTTGACACTCCCGCTGTCGGCGAGTACGCCGACGTAACCGCCCGGCGGTCGGTTACCCACCTTACGTTTACCAACACGTTTTGGCGTTCAGTTCAAACTTGTTCGGTGCTATTACGCACAGAGGCGGGCGGGACGCCCGCGTTCCAGTCCGATTGCCGCTTCGCGACAAATGTTGTCGGCTGCGCCGACATTGGGCGTTTTGGTTTTGCCGATGCGTTTTGACACTCCCGCTGTCGGCGAGCGATAATGATTCACTGGCGACGTAACCGCCCGGCGGTCGGTTACCCACCTTACGTTTGCCGACACGTTTTGGCGTTCAGTTCAAACTTGTTCGGTGCTATTACGCACAGAGGCGGGCGGGACGCCCGCGTTCCAGTCCGTTTCCGCTACGCGGAAATTTTTTTCCTTGCCGCGAAG
>JAISQS010000006.1 GCA_031274045.1 Planctomycetaceae bacterium
AACCGCAATTTAATTCACTAAATTCATTACCAAAATTTAAATTACAGCAATATTAGGCAGTGAACCTAATGACTCAAGCCTTTCCGCCTCTACGGGGTAAAAACATACATTTATAACCGCCGAAAGTATAACCACATTCGCTTAAACTTGATATTATTTATGCGTAGTTACATGATCAAAATTTTAGACAAGATTACTTTTGTTTTTGCGTTCGTTGTGCTGTTGTTTTTTTCACGAGCGGCTTTTTGTGAGACTCAGCAGTCGTTGTTGTCCGGGTTGGAGTATAGGAAAAATATTATTCAGACTGCTGTTTATGAATATTCTTTTTTCAAGTACGATGCCGACAACGCCAACCTCCCACAATTAGACGAAAAAAATAAATGGAATCGAGCCTCTTTGGTTTCGGCATATACGCTCACAATAGCCGGCAACAATTGGGCTGAAATTGATGTTGACAATGTTGTCCGTCATTTGCGGGATAACAAATATAAATACACCTTTCTTGACAAAACAGTCAACGATGACGGCACAATTCAACACGCTTTGGAAATACAACCTGCCGACTACACATTTGAAGAGTATATCAAGTTGCATCCTGATTTTCGTGTTGTGCAAGGCGGAGTTGTTCCTTGGGAATCGCTTTTGAGTTATTTTTTGCAGCATCCAAACGACACGAAACATGAATCCGAAATATCAATCGAAAACGATACGTCAGGTGAAAAGTATGAGTTGCTGGAGTGGATTATTCCGAAATCAGATTACAAAGTACTTTTTGCCGCAAGTACATTGATTGCGGATTCGCCTTTCATGCGGGTGCGAGTCTATATTTCGCCGAACAAGGGATATGCGATTCGACGGCTGGAATATTTGACAGCAGACCGCAAATTTTGGGGACACCGGTTTGAATCGACCGAATTTATTGAGGCGGACAGCGGAATATGGATTCCAATGAATTACAGAATCATATTTGATCAACACACAGGAAAAGGTGACGGCAAGTTGATCGTTTGGGAATACTTGATCAAAAAAGTTGCAAACATAAACGAACCGATACCGAACGAAAAATTTGACATTCGCATCCCGAAGGGAACAACCGTCTACGACGAAACCGGACGCTCCGGCACACAACTTACATTCTCCGCCGGTGACGATATATCGTTGACAAATATAGACGCAGCAGTCCAAAACGCAATCAAAATAAAAAAGACAAAGAATAAACGGTCAATCGTAACAACAACGAATTATGACCTGATTTTCAGAATATTGTTGTTTTGTACGGGATGTTGTTTTTTGTGTTTTGCAATATGGTTACACTCAGGAGAAAAAAAGAATTCGTCGAAATCAGATGAAATATAATTGCTGTTGTTATCCGTTTTCAAATCGAATAGGCTTACTGTTTATGTCTATTCTTTTGCTCATTTTTGGGGAGGGTGTTGCGTTTTGTGCAGATGATAACACGGCAGAACATACGGACAAAACATATTCAACCGACGACATAATTGAGCAGTCGAATATCTTAATTGAACATAGAGCCGTCTGCGGTCCGCTTGCATTGACACATTGCATTGCAATTACCGGCACGCCGGTTCCATTTAGAACTATCAACGACCTGTTCATAACAAAAACCGAAAGAGGTGTCAAACTATCTGAATTGATAAAGCATACCCGCAGTTATTATCCCGACGCGAAGGCGATAATTGCAAAAGACAAAAAATTAAAAAATTTACCGCGTCCGGCAATCATCATATTGAAAGAAAAAGAACATTGCATCGTGTATGAAGATTTTGACGCGGCTACGTCGCGATTCCGCATCTGGGATCCCGCGACGCTCGGCGTTGTTGAATATACCGCAGACGAACTTAACAAGTTGTGGGGAGGCGAAATAATTATTTTGCAATCGCACGGCAAAATCACGTTTTGGATTATGTCCGCAATGTTGATAGTTGGTTTGTCGCTTATTGTGTACGTTGTTTTTTGTGAATATCAAACTATCCGCAAACAATCAATTACATTCCATTGCCTGCCTGTGAATGAGGACTAAAAACTAAAAATTGCAGAACCTCGTAGTAGTGTTGTGTATAAAACCGTCTCTATGAAAGGAGAAAAACAGATGATGACAATTTCAAAGATCGTTGAAGTGATTTCTTTTGGTAATCGCCATATTATTGCTTCGTTTACTTACATGGGATTGGGTATGATTCTTATGGCAATCACGCCCGGTATGCCGTTTACTTTTGCAACTAATGGTATCGGATGCGGAGGCGAAGCGTCATGTCCGCCCGGTCAGTCGTGTTTTGACGGCGAATGCTGCTCGTCCGAAGGAAAAGCTGACGGAAAGAAATGTTGTGATGGGGAATGGATTCCTGAAGAGGAAGAGTGTTGTGGTGATGGCTCGCACAGCGATTGCGGTTGTTGCGGCGAAGGCGAAGAATCCTTCGCAATAATAAACGAACCCGGAATACCATGTTCCTCAAAGTAACATTGCCAAAATAAAAAGGCTCCTTTATATTTTTTATGTTGTCGCAATAACATGAAAATATAAAAGAGCCAAAAGTATACCAACAGATTGTCCCTACTTTGGCAAGTTGAAAAACGCCTATTTGACAGATTTTAATAAAAAACTAATCTGTCTGTATAAATCTGTAAAATCTGTTGACAATATTCTTCAATTACTTTCCCTTAACTTCCTGTGGTATCGCCAAGTTTAGCTTGGTTTAACTTGTGGGCTGAGAGGTGTCCACCGTGATAATAGCCTATTTGGCAGGTAGTTTGACGACGCTTTGGTTGAGCAATTGGCTGGGCGGGATTCGCTCAAACAAAGACACCAGCCGTAACGTAAGTGAATCCGGTTCGGTCTCGTTATGCTTTTGATTGCGACTAACCTTTCCAAAGGTGGCGAAGTCTATAATCGACAATGAAGCAATAGGTATTTGCAGTTGTCGGGCAATCCGTGATGGCAGGGAACAGCTGGTGTCGATAGTTAAATCAGGAACTTGGAAGCACCTGGGGTATCCCCAATAATTATGTTTACAATGTTTAATTATGATAAAATAAAACATCGCGAATGGTTGGGATTTCTTCGTTTGTTGTATCCCACAAGTTAAAGTCCGGTAGTTTAATACATGTGATTATTTCCGGCAATAGAATAATAGAATGATTTTTTAATGAGTTAAGCGTCATAACCAAGAAACCTTAATTCTCCTTCGGTAATTTTGGATTTAATAATTCGTGGATGTATTTTTTATCTTCGTTGCAAAGATCGTCAAGTTCCATAGTGATTTTTTCGTTGTCTTTTTTTATGAAGGTTACGGTTTTGGTTGTGGGATTGTAGGCGACAAATTTTGCGGTGGCTTTGAAGAATGTGTCTTTGGATTTCCACTCGCGGAATGTCACTTCAGACAACAACTTTTTCTTCAACTCCGCCAACATCTTATTGTCCTCTTCACGTTTTGCGGCTTACCAAGATTCAAAAATCTTGATGTATTCTTGTTCGGTTTTATTGAGATCGGTCAAGTTGATAAATTTCTTTGAACCGTCTTTCAAGGCGAGCGTGATCTCATTGTCTTGATCAATTGATACAACTTCTTTTACCGTCTTCTTTGTTTAATGTTACTGATTTATCGTTTCAATAAATATATTTCGCTTTAATTGATGTTTCATTGGAGAATTATTTTTCT
>JAISQS010000003.1 GCA_031274045.1 Planctomycetaceae bacterium
GTCTTAATCGATTCGCAACAGGTAACCAATTTCCCCTCCCTTAATAACAATGAAGCCACCCCGCACGCGCCCTTATCCCCTTATTGTTTGAGTAGAGACGCAATGCATTGCGTCTGTACATTCAATTTCGAATCGCCAAAAGTCAAAGCACATCGCTATATTGGATTCAATTCGCCTCAAATTTGATCGTGGACTTTATGCTTAACGAATAAGGGGATAAGGGCGAGTGGCTGGGGGGATCATTGGTTATTAAGGGATGGGGAAGTTGGTCACCAGTTACGAATTGGCAAAGACTCATTGCCAGTAACAATATCATTTTGATTGCGATTGTGAAGGGAATTTTCAAGTGTAAAAAGTATAGACTCGTGGGAATTCCCACAAGTCGCATCTTATAAAAAAGTTTAAAACATGGCAAAACGATATATTGACGAAGAAAACGAGAATGAAGATGACGAAGTTGTCATACGAAGGCGGCGGCGACCGGTAAAAAAAATTACCCAAGACGATGACGACGACGAGACTCCAAATACACGCAACAAAAAAAAGAATGCCCAAAACGATGACGATGACAACGAAGATGAATCGGAAGATGATTTATTGCCGTCTACCGGATTTGTGTTGCTTGATATTCTGCTAGATTATCGTGATGATTATTTTGAGTGGGGCAAGAAGCATTTTTTGCCGGCAGTTATTATCGGTATGTTGGGGACAATTTTATTTTTTACCCCAATCGTTATGGCTGTAGTCTACGTTTACAATTACATCAATCGTCCAACATTGCAAAAAGCAATAGATGCCTACGATTATGGTGCCTACGGAGAAGCGGGCAAATTTGCCAAGATTATCTTGAAGTACACGTCGCGCAGAGATGATCGGACTCGCGCGGGGGCGTTGTTTGTGCTTGGTGCGTCGACTTGTTCTATTGCTGAGTTATCTTTGCCGACACCGAAAAAAGCACACTATCTCGCCGCCGCAAAATACCTCACCGACTCACGCGCGCTCGGATACTATCCGGGAAGACAAGCCGAAGCCGCGTTCTTGTTAGGTAAATCTTTGTTCTACGCAGGCGAAGTTGTCAAAGCACGTGAACCGTTACTTTTTGCACTCGAAAACAATTTGCCAAATAGAAAATCACTCTATTGGTTTCTCGCAAATTCATACTTCCTAGCTCCAAACACAAAAACAAACGAAGCAATACAGTTCATAAATTTATACAAAGCCGAACCAACTATTACAGACGACGAAATCTTCGAAGCAGAAATCCTAACCACTCTCGTCTTCATCTACCAAAATAATCCCGAAGCCGCAGAACAACAACTAAAAAAAGTACCACTCTTCAACAAATACGACATAATGAGAAACTTCATCAAAGGACAAATCGCATTTCTACAAGCAAATAAACTACGAACAAAAAACATAAACCCAAACGAAAATTCAAACCAAAATTCAATCCAAAATAATAACTCAAAAAATAACACAATCAAACAAATCCTACCACAACCAATCACCGCACTAACTCCAGTCTTTGATCCATCATTCGAACCGGAAGATCAAAACTCAATCTACCGCCGAATAATTTATATTGCACAAAACGAAACAATCACTCCCAATAATCCAACAACACCAACTCCCAATCCGCCGACTCCCAATCCGCCAACATCCAATCCGCCAACTTCCGATTCGCCGACAGATATTGCTTCACCTTTTTCCAATGAGCCGCCGGAGTCTTCGTCTCCTGATGCTGTGATAATATTGCCGCCTGAAGTGCCTGCTGCTCCGGTCAATCCGCCGCTGACCGGATCGCCGTTTTCTGAAACCGGTGCGTTTGGCAGCGGGGCATTGCCGCCGGACATGTCAAATTTTCCGGCGTTGTCGAATGAGTTGTTGACATCTGATCCGTTTTCAATTGGAGCCAAAAAGAACAAGGAACTTGCGTATCAAAAGTATTTGGAGGCGATAGAATTTTTTCGTCTTGTCCGCCGCAATGATTGGTCTGAGTTGAAGTGGTTGCGGACGGCTGAATTGCTTGAGGGGAAGTGCAACGAAGAGATCAATGAGTTGGCGGAGGCGAAGGAACGCTATCAACATTTGAACGAGATTTTTGCGGGTACGGATGAGGCGGCGGCGGCTGATTTTTGGTTTGCTGAGATTGAGCGTGATGCCGGTCGGTTTGAGAATGCGATTGCAATTTATAATCGTGCTTTTGATACATTGCGCAAAAATCCTGATTATTCTTGTCACTGGTTGACGCGTGATGAGATTGTGGAAATGTCGCGTACAAATTTGCAAAATCTGATTCGTCGGCGAAATTACATAATCGGAATCGCTATGCTGTCAACAATACGCGATGTTATTCCGGCTCAGGATATTGCCAAATTCAGAGGTGAATTTTACGAAAATTGGGGGCGCGACTTGCTCGAAGAAGCCGCGACAAAATCAACAAACGACAAAGACGCAGGCGAAAGAATTACAGGTTACTCCGAAAAATTCAGACGCGCCGGAAACGCATTCGCCGAACTCGCTCGCTACCAATTCGGGAACAATACATACGAAAAACAAATTTGGAGATGCGCCGAAAATTTCAGATTGGGCAAAGACCATAAACACGCCATCGAAGCATACAAAGCATATTTGCGTGTAAATCAAGATGACAGACAAGCGGAATCTTTGATGCACATCGGAGAAATGTATATCAATCTCGGAATGATCGACGACGCAATTGAAAATCTTGAAGAAGCCGTCACGCAATATCCGAATGATGCCCTCATCTCAAAAATCAGATTACTATTGAGTCACGCCTACAACGAAAAACACGAGATCGACAAAGCGAAGCAGTTGTTGATTACCAATTTGACTGAAGGAAATTATGATCCGTCGTCGTTGGTTTATAGTGATTCGGTTTATTTGCTGGCGAAGATGTCATACGAACAGGGCAAAATTGATGACGCGATTGTGTATATTGAGGACGCGCTAAAGATTCGACCCGATGCGCGTCAAGCTGCCGAATCGCATTATTTTGTTGCACGATCATATTTAACAAGAGCGGATGAGACATTGGCAATGATGAAAGATGCCGCCCCCGTCCGCGAAGTACAAGAACAGATCAAAAATTCCGCCGCAACAGACAGAGCTGAAGCATTAAAACATATCCAAATCGCAGAAAACCTACTAATGAGACGGCGCGAAACAAACGAATTAACCGAATCGGAAACTTTGATGCTGAAAAACACAATGTTCGGCGCAGGCAAAATAATGATGCAACTCGGACAATACGAAAAAGCAATCGCAACATTCAACATGGCTGCAACAAGATACCACGAACCAGCATCACTAGACGCCCTAATGCAAATCGCTCTCGCAAGCAGAATACTAAACAAAACAGATGACGCAATCTCAACTCTAAATCGCGCAGAAATGCTCTTGCAACAACTCGAAGAATCAGGTACTATCCCAAAAGAAAATAATTGGCTGTCAAAAATTCAAGGACAAAGAACCATCATCAACAACAATAACACAAATAATAACACGAACAACAAAGAAAATAAGTAATATACTTTTTACACTTGAAAATTCCCTTTCGCAATTGCAATCAACATGATTTATAGATACGCAAGGCATTGCGTCTCTACTTTTCCCTTTATCAATACTCCGTATCAATGCGTTGCATCAACGCCCTGAAAGGGCAAAATATCATAGCGTAGGGGTCGAGTGCAAGCATTCGCGGGACACTTTTTTTGTTTGTAATTGTCATTTGGTGTCCCACGAATGCTGTCACTTTTGTGCAATAAAAATACTTATAGTGACAGTGCATTATTTTTCGTTGCGCTAATTTAGGTATTTTTTCAAGTTGAATTTTATTGTTTTTATCAGTGGTTGTTTTCGTGGTTATTTTCTTCTTAGTCGGTAGAATTGAATTTTACCTTTGTCGATATCAACCACGACTCGAACCAGTCGATTGACCCAATGTTCATCAACCAAAAATTCGTGTTCCAAAAAACGTAACAATCAACAGCGTACCAACTCCTCGCGAAGATGTTGCAGAGTTATTCCGTCTTGTGAATATCCCCGCCCCCGAGTTCGTCCTCGCCGGAAAAATAAAACAAACCAACCCTGTGGACAGTAAGAAAAAACAAAAAACTCGACGTAAACCCTAAAAATAAACCACATTTACACACAAACATCATAGCGACTTAAAACGGAACATCCGCTTTATCGAGACAAACCGCACGTTTTCCGTTTCAAACCACGCGCCCTGTGATGGGCGCGACACCGGAAGGGCTGACAGATAAACCAGTCGAGGTCGTTTCAATCCACGCGCCCTGTGAAGGGCGCGACATCCATATTGATTCAAAATCACTAGTGCTTTGTAATCCTTAAAAATTGGTGTTGATTGTATTGTTGATGATTGTTATGATTCCGTTTTCTTTTATAACTCATGGAGGGGGATTTTTATGGAGAAAACTTATATTGTTCGA